>JADHRO010000038.1 GCA_016777395.1 Chitinophagales bacterium
AGTGCTTACTTATACTGGTGTCAATAATCATCTCCGCATTAATGGTGAGCAACATCCCTATGTTTAGTTTTAAGCTGAGTGGGTTTTCCTGGCAAGAAAATAAAGTTCAAATCGTCTTTGTAATTCTCAGTATTCTACTCTTTTTGCTTTTTAAAATTGGGGCCTTACCATTGGTGATTATCCTTTACATATTGATTAATATTGCTCGAAGTTTTTTAAGTACGCCATGATGGGAATGCTGTACATAGTGCCAACGCCCATAGGTAACTTAAAAGATATAACTTTTAGGGCCATTGAGACCTTGAAAGAGGTGGATATTATCCTAGCAGAGGATACTCGGCAAACCCAAAAACTAACCAAACATTATGGCATTGACAAAATGCTATGGAGTCATCATAAATTTAATGAGCACAAAGCAACAGACAGCATTATTCAAAAGCTAAAGGCTGGTACCAATTTTGCTTTAGTTTCTGATGGCGGAACGCCAGGAATTTCAGATCCTGGATTTTTTCTAGTTCGAGCATGCATCGAAGCAGGAGTTCAGATAATTTCATTGCCAGGTGCAGTAGCGTTTATCCCGGCTTTAATTAACTCGGGATTCCCTTGTGATAAATTCGTATTTGAAGGGTTTCTTCCTCATAAAAAGGGAAGGAAAACATTACTTGAAAAAATCGCTATTGAAGAGCGAACAGTAATCTTGTATGAGTCTCCGCATCGTATCATCAAAACACTGGAACAAATCATAGCATACATAAGTCCTGACCGACCCATTGCTATCTCAAGAGAATTGACCAAGACCTTTGAAGAAAACCTGAGAGGAACAGCCGCTGAGATGCTTGAACACTTCAAAAATCATAAGCCAAAAGGAGAGTTTGTTTTGATCGTAGGTGCTGAAAATAGAAAAAGTAAATCTGCCGAATAAAATTAAGCGCTGCCCTTTTTACGTCCTGCAAATACCCGTATATTCACTTTTGTAAAAAACCCTTAAATTGGAAAATAACAACAAACGAATCCACAGTTTTACGAATGACGTAATGGGCGACAGTGATGCTGTATCACTGGCTGAAAAAATTAAGAATAAAGAAATCTCTGCGGAAGAGGTAGTTAAAGCAAGCATCGCTCGTGCTGAAAAAGTTAATCCGCAACTTCAGGCCATTGTAACAAAGAACTTTGATGCAGCACTTGAGCAAGCAAAAAAATCGTCTACCGGATACTTTGCGGGCATACCTACATACATAAAAGATCTAACCAATATTGAAGGGATAAAGACCTTCTATGGTTCAGAGGCATTATTAACTATTCCGCCATCTAAGCAAACAGATCCGATCGCAAAGCAAATTTTTGATCAAGGCTTCATCCACATGGGCAACAGCTCTTTACCTGAGTTTGGGTTGACCTGCTCTACGGAGTTGATTCATCAAGAAGACACACGCAACCCATGGCAAACCGATTACTCCTGTGGCGGATCATCTGGAGGAGCAGCTGCACTAGTAGCAGCAGGCGTTGTCCCTATTGCACATAGCGCAGATGGAGGAGGCTCTACGCGAATCCCTGCAGCATGTTGTGGATTGGTTGGGCTAAAAGCAAGCAGAGGGAGACTGTTAGCTTCTAAAATGTTTCAAACACAAATCATAGATATTGCTATTGATGGTATTATAAGTCGATCGGTTCGAGATACCGCACACTTTTATACTGAAGCGGAAAAGTATTACAAAAATCCGAAGTTAAAACCGCTAGGAACGGTTAATCAAGGACTTACTAAAAAGCTGCGTATAGGTTTTAGTAATGACTCGCTTAAAGGCTTGAAAGGTGATGGACCTACAGAATCAGTCTTACTAAAAACCGTTAAACTTTTGGAAGATCTTGGACATGAAGTTCAACTTGTAAAAATACCCATAGAAGAGCAGTTTGTAGATGACTTTATTTACCTGTGGGAAATGCTTGCCTTCCTAACTAAAAAACTTGGATGGGCTATGTTTGGTAAGCATTTTGATGCCAATAAGCTAACTAATGTAGTCAATGGTTTATCAAAAAAGTATCCCAAAAACATTTGGCGAACTCCTGGATTTTTACATCGCTTGAAAAAAGCGTATTACGACTACGATAATATGTTTAAATCTCTTCAAATAGATATTATGCTTACGCCTACTTTGGCTCATACCACGCCCATTATTGGACATTTAGGGGCCGATTTAGATTTTGAAATGATGTTTAAACGGATGACCAATTGGGCCTGCTACACACCTTATGCGAATGCCAGTGGTGGACCGGCGATATCTTTACCTATGGGAAATGACCCTTCCACAGACCTGCCTATTGGCATGATGTTTTGGGCTAACCACGGAGAAGATGCGCTGTTGCTTGAGCTGGCTTATCAATTAGAAGAAGCGCAGCCTTGGAAAAAAATAACAAACTAGTAACTACTTTATTCGTCTAAAGCGAGCAAATAAAAAATTCTGTGAAGTATTGAAAGGCGTTTGATGGTCCCTATAAAACCCCTCGATCAACTCAAAATTATCCTTGAATTGCTCCTTAATACTTTTTATATCATACTGGGTAATGTCTAAACCACTGCATCGCAGAGGGCCTTTTTTTGAAAAGCAAGCGATAATTAACTCTTTGCTTACAAATTTTTCCACGATCTCCACATATCGCCTAATATCTGATGACTTAGTCAAGAAGTGAAATGCCGCTCGATCGTGCCAAACATCATATTTTTTGGTCGGTATAAAATCTACCATATCCCTATTCAGCCAATTGACTTTTCGTGATTTTTTACCCAAACGAGCCCTAGCTTTTCCTATAGCATTTGAAGAAATATCCAGCACAGTGAGGTTGACATAGCCTTCATTCAAAAGAAAGTCGACCAACTGACTATCCCCTCCACCAATATCAATAATTTCTGCATTTTTAGAAACCCCTGTATTCGAAATCAATCTCAATGAACTATTAGGGTTCTCCTGTGTCCAACTCACTTCATTTGGATTTTTATCAGCGTAAACGGTTTCCCAGTGCTGCTTTTTCGAATTGTCGGCTAGCATCAATTATAAATTTAACTGTTTAAGCAATTCATATACTTTTGAGATAAGGACGATTTCTATTTTTTGCTGAGGTATTTTTTTCCCTTTGCTAAAATTATATTTGGATACAAATATTTTATCAAACCCGAGTTTTTCTGCTTCTTGTATGCGCTGATCTACTCTATTTACAGCTCTTACTTCCCCACTGAGACCCACTTCGCCAGCAAAGGCAAATTTCATATCTATTGCCACATCATTATACGCGCTCATTAATGCTGCAGCGATCGATAAATCTATGGCAGGGTCCTCTACTTTAAGTCCTCCTGCTATATTTAAAAAAACATCCTTGGTTCCTATGTTCAGTCCAACACGTTTCTCCAAAACCGCCAACAACATATTTAGTCGTCGCGCATCAAAACCTGTAGCGGATCGTTGAGGAGTGCCATAAAAAGCAGTGCTTACCAAAGCTTGAACTTCAATGAGCATAGGTCTCAATCCTTCCATTGTTGCCGCTATTGCCACTCCTCCAAGATTATCATCTTTTTGTGTAATTAAAATTTCAGAAGGGTTCTCTACGATGCGCAATCCATGACCCTGCATTTCATACAAACCCAATTCAGCCGTGGAGCCGAATCGATTTTTAATTGTTCGTAAAATCCTATATATGTGATTGCGGTCACCCTCAAACTGAAGGACGGTATCCACGATATGCTCTAAAATTTTTGGTCCAGCTATTTGTCCGTCTTTCGTAATGTGCCCAACCAAGAAAACAGGGGTGTTAGTTTCTTTTGCAAAGCGCTGAAATTCAGCGGTACATTCTCTAATCTGAGCAACGCTACCAGGCGTGGAATCGATGGTTTTAGAATGTACCGTTTGAATAGAATCTACTATGACAATGTCAGGTTGTAAATCCCTGATAAAATGAAAGATTTTATGTGTAGCAGTTTCTGTCAGAATATAGCATTCATCATTGGTATTTCCGAGGCGCAATGCCCTTTGTTGAATTTGTTTCTCACTTTCTTCACCACTGATGTAAAGAATCTTCCTTTCTTTCAGTTGAATAGCAACTTGTAACAATAAGGTTGATTTTCCAATACCCGGTTCTCCGCCCATAAGCACTAAACTTCCTGGAGTTATACCGCCACCTAGAACTCTGTTCAACTCAGAATCGCCCGTATCCATACGATAGGTCTTTCCAACCTGAACATCCTTAAGCCTAGTTGGCTTTGCCTGCCCTTGCTTTTCAATTTCCCTCCAATCAATCTCTCCTTTAGTAGGCTTTTCTATTACCTCCTCCACAATAGTGTTCCACTCCAAACACGTATTGCATTTTCCTTGCCATTTTGCATACGTGCTTCCGCATTGTTGGCAAGCAAAAGTAGTTTTAATCTTCGCCATTATCTTTCTCCTTTATATAAGCCGGAAACAGCGTTATGTGGCTTCCATTGAACAGTTGATATAATTTCTCTTGGTTGTGCATTAATATATAATTTCATGATACAAATGTCGTCCAATAAAACGCAACGAACCTGCGTTTTGAAGATAAAGACAAAAATATGCATTATAAAATAATTCCAATACTATTGTTAAGTCTACCCCTATCTTATTGTTGGTACTTATAGATATTGATTATGATGTTTATTCCCGTGAAATGGTAGAATTTCAGTGGTGGTTATTTTACTTTGGAGGATATCGAACAAAATGTCGGTTTTTTTATCAACGTAGAATAATTTCGTATCCTTATATTTGTAGGATGAAGTATTATCAGGATTGGTTAAGCAGAAAAAGTAAGGGTGAAAAATCTCTAGCCATTTTAGTAGACCCAGACAAAGTGTCGGCTGCCTATTTAAATAAGTTATGCACGTTTGCTAATGAAGGTTTTATCGATTATTTTTTTGTTGGTGGAAGTCTGATTACAAGTAGTTTAATGGACAACACAATACGCTTTCTTAAAAGCAACGCCCCTATTCCTATTATACTTTTCCCAGGCAGTACATTACAAATTCATCCAGAAGCAGATGGCATTCTGTTTCTTTCTTTAATATCAGGAAGAAATCCAGAATTATTAATAGGAAAGCATGTTGAAGCAGCACCCATTCTTCAATCCTCTAAGCTCGAAGTAATTTCTACCGGTTACGTATTGGTAGAAAATGGAAAAGCAACATCCGCTTCTTACATGAGTAACACGACACCCATTCCCTACGACAAGCCAGAGATAGCATCTTATACAGCACTTGCTGGTCAAATGCTGGGCCTAAAATGCACATACCTTGAGGCAGGCAGCGGGGCTATCAATGCGGTTTCATGCGACATGGTTACTGCTGTGGCTCAAGCAACAACTACCCCATTAATCGTAGGTGGAGGAATTCGAGATAAAGAAACCGCCAGAGTAATCTGCAATGCAGGAGCTGATATTGTGGTTATAGGTACTAGCGTAGAGCATAATCCGGAACTGATAGAGGATATCTTTCATGCAGTTAAAAATGCTAAAACCAGCTTTATTGAGAGCTAGAGTTACAAAATCAACCGGTGCTTGGTATAAACTGATCACCGATGAAGGTCATGTGTTAGAAGCCAGGCTAAAAGGTTTGATGCGATTGGATGGATTAAGAAGCACCAATCCAGTTTCTGTTGGTGACTTTGTGCAAATAGAAAATGAAGATGGTGACTGGATGATTAGCAGTATTGAAGCTAGGCAAAACTACATTATAAGAAAATCGCCTGCCAAACGAGCTCATTCGCACATTTTAGCCTCAAATATCGATCAAGCATTAATATTGATCACTGCAAGTAAGCCCCGCACATCCTCTGGATTTATCGATCGGTTTTTACTTACTGCTGAAGCCTATCACATCCCTTCCATTTTAGTGTTTAACAAACAAGATCTTCTTACGGAGAAGGATCTCCTTATTCAAAATAAATTCATTGACATCTATTCCGGCATTGGGTACCCTTGTATGTTAGTGTCGTCTATTACAGGCGAGGGTGTAGACAAAATAAAAGCCGTATTAAAGGATAAAACAAGCTTGTTTATAGGTCATTCAGGTGTAGGAAAATCGACATTGGCCAATGCTATTGATAGTAAACTTGCGCTTAAAACAGGAGAGGTTTCTGTAAAGCATCAAAAAGGGAAGCACACCACAACATTTGCTGAAATGTTTTTCTTGGGATTTGGGGGAAGTATCATTGATATTCCTGGAATTAAAGAGTTTGGTGTAACAGGGTTTAAGAATTATGAAGTCAATCATTATTACAGAGAAATGGCCGCATTGCTACCCAAATGTAAGTTCAATAATTGCATGCACATCAACGAACCCAAGTGCGCAGTGCGAGAAGCACTTGACCTAGGAAAAATTAGCGAGGAGCGTTATAAAAATTATTTGAGCATTATTGAAGACATCTTAGAAGCTAAAGAATACTAGTAAGTTGTTATTACTACTAGTGTTTTAATTTTCTATCTAATACACGAACTAAATCTTTATTGGAAAGAATTCCTACTATTTTCCCTTCGTCGTTCACAATTGGAAGCGTTCTAAAATTAGCCTCAGCTAGAATATTTGAAGCGGCCCCTAAGGTGTCATCAGCATGAAGGGTTATGGGTTCGTGTGTCATTACCTTTTCCATTTCAAAATCTTCCGTATTTGCCCCGCTCCGATAGTATTTCAAGGCATCTGTCATGCTTATTATGCCCAACAAGGTATCATCAAAAACTACAGGAAGGTGATAAATATTGTAATCCAAAAACAAGGCTAAAACATTCTCAAATTTTGTTTTCAAATCAGCAACAATTACTTTCTTTGTCATGAGGTGGGAAACAGGTGTACTTTTATCCATTGTTACAGTTTATTTAGAGTTATAAATTTAAGCTTAAATTACTAATTTAAATATTAAAAGACGAAATTTGTGAGGCATCAATGTGAAATATGACAGAATGCCTAAAGAACGCACTCATCAGATAGAAGATACTCGAATAGAGAAAGCTGTTTTAGTTGGTTTAGTAACTCGAAATCAAAGTGAAAATCAGTTAAAAGAATATCTAGATGAGTTGGAATTTTTAGCCGAAACTGCAGGTGCTAAGACTGAAGAAAAGTTTTGGCAAAAGTTGGATCACCCCGAAAAAAGAACCTATGTGGGCAGTGGTAAGTTAAGGGAGATTAAAACATTTGTCGATGCACACGCAATCGATATGGTTATTTTTGATGATGAGATAAGCCCTTCGCAACAGCGAAACATTGAAAAAGAACTAAAATGTAAGGTTTTGGATCGAAGCATGCTTATTTTAGACATATTTGCCCAGCGCGCGAAAAGCCAGCAAGCCAAAACTCAAGTTGAGTTAGCTCAGCTCCAATACTTGTTGCCCCGACTTAAAGGCATGTGGGACCACTTGGATAGAGTAAAGGGAGGTATTGGAATGAAAGGTGCTGGAGAAAAAGAAATAGAAACGGATAGACGAGTAGCTACTCAAAATATAGCCAAACTTAAAGCGAAGCTCGCAACCATTGACAAGCAAAACCAGACCCAACGGAAGAATAGAGATGGGATGATTCGCGTTTCTCTGGTCGGCTACACCAACGTGGGTAAGTCAACCCTTATGCGCGCATTAAGTAAAGAAAATGTGTTTGCAGAAAATAAATTGTTTGCTACCCTAGATACCACCGTTCGAAAAGTAGTACTCAATCATGTTCCCTTTCTGCTTTCCGATACTGTAGGGTTTATTAGAAAATTACCGCACCATCTTGTTGAAAGTTTTAAAAGCACCTTAGATGAAGCCTTAGAAAGTGATGTCTTACTGCATGTGGTGGACATCGCTCACCCCAACTTTGAAGAGCAGCTCAATGTTGTCAATGAAACTTTGCACCATTTAAAAGCAGAAAACAAAAGCCAAATCGTTATTTTCAATAAAATTGATCTTTTCAAAGAAAGAAAGTTTGATGATCACTTACCTGAAGAAGTTCAGGAAGAGCTCTTAAAAGAGTTGAAGCAGACATGGATGGCAAAAAGCAACAATAATGCAGTATTTATATCGGCAGAGACCGGTGAGAACTTAGGTGAATTACGCTCCTTTCTTTACCAAAAGATTAAAAAACTTTATTTAAAACGCTATCCCTATAAGGCAAGCTACATAGAGAGTTATGAGTGAAAACTAATTTTCTATTAACTTTACAAGACAACACCATATACCATGAATAAAAAGCAAGTTCTCCTCATTTTAAGTATTCTCTTTGTTGCCATTTCGTTTGCTCAAGAATCAAGGGCAACTTTAAAAGCTGGTCAAGCGCCATTTTTTCATGGTGTAGCATCAGGTGACCCTTTGTCAGACCAAGTGATGCTTTGGACGAAAGTAACTCCTCCAGTCGGGAATATGAATTCGATTCAAGTTTTTTGGCAAGTAGCTACTGATGTGGATTTTACAAACATTATCAACTTCGGGAATACCACCGCAGATGCTAGTAGCGATTATACGGTAAAACTAGATATATGTGGTCTTCAGCCTGCTACCCACTACTACTATCTCTTTCATGCTTTAGGTCAAAATTCAGTAACAGGAAGAACCAAGACAGCCCCGGCTACTGGCGGGACAGAAGCAAGGTTTGCTGTAGCATCTTGTAGCAGTTATGAACATGGATATTTTAATGCCTATGAAAGTATGTCGAAGCGAAATGACCTAGATGCGGTCATCCACTTAGGCGATTACATCTATGAATATGAAGCGGGAGGATATAGCTCTTCAGTGATAACTGGCGCCGGAAGAGTGTATCAACCGAATACAGAAATTATCACACTCACCGATTATCGCATAAGACATTCGCATTATAAACTTGACAACCAACTTCAGCGGGTTCATCAAGTGCACCCATTCATAACGACTTGGGATGATCACGAAACTGCGAATGACGCCTACAAGGATGGAGCTCAAAATCATAGCACAGGCACGGAAGGTCAGTGGAGTACAAGAAAAATAAGTGGAACCCAAGCCTATAAGGAATATATGCCTATAAGAAACCCCGACCCTAATGATGATGTTAAGATTTGGCGAAACTTACGCTACGGGAATTTACTTGATTTAATTGTTTTAGATTCAAGACTGTGGGGTAGAGACGAACAAGATTTAGGAGAGGCAGATAACAGTAACCACAAATTATTAGGCAATGATCAGTTTTCTTGGCTAGAAAATCAACTAGCAGACAATACAACGGAGTGGAAAATAATCTGTCAACAAGTCATGATGGCTCCACTAGAAATCTTTGGAACTGCGGTTAATTCCGATCAGTGGGATGGTTACAGTGCACAACGAGATCGATTAATTAACTACATAGAAAATAATACTATCGAAAATCCTGTTGTGCTTACAGGAGATATTCATACAGCCTGGGTCAATAACGTGCCAGGCAATGCAAGTACATCGGCTGCGGTTGAGTTTGTGGTCACATCTGTAACATCTCCTGGTCTAGATTTCTTAAATGGACTTGGTGGCTTGATTACTGCATTCAATCCACATATTCAATATGTAAACCTACAAGAGCATGGCTATATGGTGCTAACTGTTGACCAAAATAAAGCACAAGGGGACTACGTTTGGTTGAACATAGAATCTTTAGATAGCACCGAGACAGCTGGGCCTTCTTATTTCACAAACAATGGCACTTCCAATATGTCTTCAACTGCAAGTGCAGTTAGTCCAATAACAGGTGGCGCCCCTGTACCGCCTTTAAATGCAAACCAAAATCTACCTTTTGCATTGCTTCTAGATACCTTTGAAATTGATGTAACGGAAAATCAATTTATCAGCGATTGTTTAATAAGTGCTGTTAATCCTTGTCCAAGCTTGACCACTTCAATTATTGGTGCGGCTAGTTATGGAACAGCCAATCTTAATCAATTGTGCTTTGACTACCAAGGAATAACAAACTATGCTGGAACAGATTTTTTTACAGCGACCATCTGCCAAACAGCTAATTTAAGTGACTGTGATACTATCGTTGTTCAAGTAAACATTCAAGCAACAGCCAATATTGATACTGCAGCATATCAGATAAATGTTGACAGCACCTTGAGCGATTGTATTGTTTTTGAAGATTTAGTGGGAAGTGCGGAAAGTATAACCATAAGTAGTATGGGTATAGGTACATTTAACCTAGACTCCAATAATTGTTTTGTTTATATCCCAGACAGCAGCTACAACGGTATAAACTACATCGGGTTAACGGCTTGCGATTCTCTAGGAATCTGTGATACCTTGATTTTGCAAATAGCGGTTGCCGGAACAAACAACACAACATATGTTCAGTTGTATGGCGAATCTGAAGAATTGTTAAGTAATTGTTTGGGCTTTGATGATTTACAAGGAGGTATTGCAAATTCTACTCTCATCAATTCCGGTAGCAACAATGCCCTTATTTTTGGAGATACTTGTATTAGTTACTCTTCCTCAACAGGGTTTGAGGGTATCGACACCTTAGTCTTTTATGCCTGCGACAACACTGTTCCACCGATTTGCGATACCATTGTATATTGGATAACAATTACTGCAGATACGATACAAGACACAACAGGTATTCAAGAAGTCCCAAATACTGATTTTACGATTATTGGTGTTTATCCAAATCCATTTGATGTTGAACTACTGGTTCAGTACTATCAGTTCAGTGAGGAAATTATGTCGATTGCGCTATATGACATTAGTGGCAAGCAGGTGCATAAAGAACAAATTAAGGATAAAACTGAAGGACTAAAGTATGCGCGACTAGAAACAAGCGAATTGGCGGCAGGTAATTATATTTTAACTATGAGCTCAAGTCGATTTACCTATAGTAAAAAAGTAGTCAAACCATAAATTGTCGTTTAGTCTGTTGTCCTTGCATCTATCACGAGCATAAGCAAAGCGTTTCAAGGCTTATACTCGCCAAGTTGGGTCCTTAGAATTATAAATAACTTAAGGTACCGGATCGTGGCCTTTACCACCCCAAGGATGGCAGCTTCCAATTCGTTTGACACTTAGCCAAAAACCCTTCAATGGACCGTATTTTTTAAAAGCTTCTAGCGAATACGCAGAACATGTTGGTGAGTATCTACAACTAGACGGCAACCAAGGCGAGATAAGCAATTGATAGATTCGGATAAGTATAATAAAGGGTAGGGATAATATATATTTGAGTTGGTCCAAGTTCTTAGTTTCTCGTAAACACAAAGTTAAGATCTGAGCTCATCTTCGGATTAAAAACATACTTACCGAGATCAAAAGCTTTTAAGTGTTCTGGCTCATTAATTCTATTCTTAATAATAAATCTACTCATCATTCCTCTAGCTTTCTTGGCAAAGGTCATGATAACTTTGTAATCACCGTTTTTAAACTCTTTGAACTCGCAGGTAATAATTTTAGCTCTCAACTGCTTAAAATTTGCAGATCTCGCGTATTCATTCGATGCCACATTAACTAAGTAAGGACTTCCACTTTCATCAATGTCTTTTTGTAAGCGCTCATTTATTCTTCCTCCCCAAAAGCCGTATAAATTATCATGTTTTTTGGTATTCAACTTTCTTCCCATCTCCAGGCGATAGGCTTGAATCAAATCCATAGGACGCAACAAACCATATAGTCCAGATAATATGCGTAGATGGTCTTGGGCAAATGAAAAATCCTCTGGACTAAAATCATCCGCGTTTAAGCCTAAGTATGCATCCCCGTTAAAGGTCAGAATGGCAGGTTTACTATTCTCAGCATCATGCAGCTTTTCCCATTGTTGATTTCTCTCGAAATTAAGTTCAGCTAGGTTCGCACTCAAGTCCATCAACTTTCCAATAGCTTTCGGTTTCATTTTTTTTAAATATTTCATCAATTCTTCCGAATCATCTAAAAACCTGGCTTGGCTAAATTCTAGTGAGTTATCCTCTAAAGAGTTTTCGTTCAATTTTTTAGCAGGAGATAAAATTGCAATCATCGCGTTATTTTTAGCATTTAACTTAATCCTTCCATTGCAGATAATTTTTCACTTTGTTCTGCAATTTTTAACTTTTCAATTACCTGGTCCACTTCACCACCGATAATGGCATCTAGGTTATATAAGGTAAGCCCTATTCTATGGTCTGTAACTCGCCCTTGAGGATAATTATAGGTTCTTATCTTAGCTGAACGATCGCCTGAACTGACTAAAGATTTTCGCTTATCAGCAATCTCGGCATGTCGCTCGGCATTGGCCTGTTCATACAATTTGGAACGGAGATATCGCATAGCAATATCCCTGTTCTTATGTTGTGATCTTCCTTCTTGGCACTCGACTACCACTCCTGAGGGAATGTGTGTAATTCGAATAGCTGATTCCGTTTTATTCACATGCTGTCCTCCTGCGCCGCTTGCCCGAAAGGTGTCCACTTTCAAATCAGCAGGATTTATACTTACATCTACTTCATCCACTTCTGGCAAAACAGCCACAGAGGCTGCTGAGGTATGCACCCTTCCTTGGCTTTCTGTTTTAGG
>JADHRO010000039.1 GCA_016777395.1 Chitinophagales bacterium
CTTCCACCTTCTCTAATTTCCCTTGTAGATCTTCCCTAATAATTGGAATAATAACTTTCGCCAAGGGTTGCCTTACCTTTATTTTTTCTTTTTTCCTCAATGAAAGAACCATGGAAGAAATGCTTTGAGCAAGATACATGCGTTCTTCAAGATTAACATCAATATTACTTTCTTCACTCACAGGAAAGTCCGCTAGATGAACCGAGCTTGCAACTACTCTGCCGCTTACTTCATTTAAGTTTTTAAACAAAAAGTCACTAAAAAATGGAGCTATAGGCGCCATTAATTTACTCAAAGTTTCCAAACAAGTATATAAGGTCTGGTAAGCCATTATCTTGTCTTCTGAATAGTCCCCTTTCCAAAATCTTCTTCTATTTAAGCGAACATACCAATTACTTAAATTGTCGTCAACAAACTCTTGAATAAGTCTTGCTGCATTGGTAGGTTCATAATCATCATAAGCAATTGTTACATTCTTAACCAAACTATTAAGCACAGATAAAATCCACTGGTCTATTTCTTGACGTTTTTCTACTTTTATATTTTTCTCCGCGAAACTAAACCCATCAATATTGGCATACAAAGCAAAAAATGAATAGGTATTATAAAGCGTACCAAAAAGCTTTCTACGCACTTCTTCAATACCCGTAACACTAAATTTCAGGTTATCCCATGGTTGTGAATTTGAAATAATATACCATCTTGTTGCATCTGCTCCATATTTATTTAACGTATGAAAAGGATCAACAACATTACCTACACGCTTTGACATTTTCTGACCTTTTTCATCCAAGACCAAACCGTTTGCAATTACATTTTTATAAGCCGGTTGATTAAAGAGCATTGTAGATATCGCGTGCAATGTAAAAAACCAGCCTCGGGTTTGATCAACACCTTCTGCAATAAAATCTGCCGGAAAATTTTGTTCAAAAACTTCCTTATTCTCAAATGGATAATGCTGTTGGGCAAAGGGCATACTTCCTGAATCAAACCAAACATCTATCACGTCAGCTTCTCTTTTCATCGGCTTTCCCGATGCTGACACGAGCGTTACTCGGTCAATATATGGCTTATGTAAGTCTGTGATTTCTTCATTTTCAATTCCCAAAGCCTCATTTGCCTTTTGCATTTCTTCTCTTAATTGAGCAATTGAACCAACACACAGGACCTCTTCTCCGTCTTCAGTGCGCCATATTGGCAATGGAATGCCCCAAAATCTAGATCGCGATAAGTTCCAATCTTGTAGGTTCTCTAACCAATTTCCAAAGCGTCCCTTTCCTGTACTTTCTGGTTTCCAATTGATCTTATTATTATTGGCAATCAATTGCTCTTTAACCTTTGTAGTCTGTATAAACCAACTATCCAAAGGGTAGTATAAAATAGGTTTATCTGTCCGCCAACAATGCGGGTAATTATGGACGTATTTCTGTACATTAAAGGCCTTATTCTGTTCCTTTAACTTTATGGAAATATCGATATCTACTGATCGATAGTTTTGCTCTTCCTTGTAATCTTTAACATATCTTCCGGAAAACTCGCCAACCCCTTGGATGAACTTACCTTGTTTATCGACTAAAGTTAATGAGCCGATTCCTGCAGTTTTAGCAACTCGCATATCATCTGCACCGAAGCTTGGCGCAATATGTACGATTCCGGTTCCATCTTCAGTACTTACAAAATCACCTAAAATAACTCGAAACGCATCCCCATCCTCAGGCTGTTGGTAAGGCAAGAGCTGTTCATACTTTACGCCCGCTAAATCTTTGCCCGTAAAGCTTTTAACTAATTCCCAAGGAATTGCTTTTTGACCAGGCTCATAAGCATCAAAATCGGCATGCTCATTTTCTGGCTGAAACCATTTCGATAATAGCTTTTTAGCCAGGACGACATGCACTGCTTTAAAGGTGTATGGGTTAAATGTTTTAATCAGTACATAATCAATATTTACACCTACCGCAAGTGCGGTATTTGAGGGTAAGGTCCAAGGAGTTGTAGTCCATGCAATAAAGTGCGTTTCGCCTGTTACAGCACCAAACAATTCCTTAGTATCCTCATTTTCAATCACTTTGAATTGGGCAACGGCACTGGTGTCGGTAACATCTTGATAGGCTCCAGGTTGGTTTAACTCATGTGTACTTAAACCTGTCCCCGCTGCCGGTGAAAATGGTTGAATAGTATATCCTTTATACAGTAAGTTCTTTTTATGTAACTCACTTATTGCCCACCAAACAGATTCAATATAATCATTATCAAAAGTAACATAAGGATTATCCAGGTCAACCCAATACCCCATTTTAAGGGTCAAATCATCCCATACACTTTTAAACTCTTGTACTGTTTTTCTACACTCCTGATTGTATTCCTCTACAGATATTTTAGTGCCAATATCTTCTTTGGTAATTCCCAATTCTTTTTCCACCTTCAACTCAACGGGAAGGCCGTGCGTATCCCATCCCCCTTTTCTTAGCACTTGAAATCCTTGCATGGTTTTGTATCGACAAAAAATGTCTTTTACCGTACGACCGATAACATGATGTATTCCAGGCATCCCATTTGCTGAAGGTGGTCCTTCGTAAAAAACGAATGTGTCATTTCCTTCCTTCTCATCAATAGACTGCTTAAAGACCTTATTTTCCTCCCAGAATGCAGCAATATTTTTATCGATTTCTGCTAAATTTAAACCTGTGTATTCCGGATAAAACCCTTTGCTTTGCGCATTTTTTTGCTCCATGAGATGCTTGTATTTTGAATTAGTGCCTCAAAAGTAAGAAGTTTAGAGGTAGAATGTAAAATATCACCCTTTCAATTGCGTTTTTAAATTGATTTTGTTTTTACTTTGCAACTCATGAAAGGACTTTTTTCAAGCCTATTATTTATTATTCTACTTACACAGCTTGGTCATGCCCAAAGCATTGGAGATTGGCGAATGCATATCAATTATAGAAATTCAAATTTTGGTGTAGCAGGAGATAATAAAATTTTATCTGCCAATGACAAGTCTGTTCTTATCTATAATTTAGAAGATGGAAGTATTCTCACTTTAGATAAGGCAAAAGGATTAAGCGATTATGGCGTAAGTGCAATATCCTATGACCTTAGTTCAAATACCTTTGTTATTGCTTATGACAATAGTAATATAGATCTATTGAAGGGAAATACTTTAATCAACCTGCCTGACATCAAAAATAAGCTTGCAGCAGGCTCTAAGACCGTTAATAACATTTATTGTAAGGATGGCATTGCCTATTTAAGTACAGACTTTGGTGTGGTGGCATTAGACCTCATCAATGAGGAAGTAGATAATACTTATGTGATAGGATCCACGGGCGATCAAACTATTGTTTTAGATTGTACTATCAGCCAGGACACTATATATGCCCTAAGCACCGAGGGAATAAAAAAGGCATATTTAGGGACCGCTAATCTGCTGGATTATAGTCAATGGGATCACAATTTTTCTACCTTACCAGGAGTTACAGCTATTGAAATGTATGATGACCGCCTTTATGCATTGGCCAATAATCTATACATGCGCGAAAACGGCAACTGGCTTGAAGTAGCCGATGCAGCTGGCAGAACTTTTAGCCATCTAACCGGCAGCGACTACTTGTCTTTTGTAAGTGACGCTATTGACGTTCTTAGATACGAAGCTGGAATACTTGATACTTTAGATACCGGCTTTTTAATTGACCCTAGGTATAGTATTGGATATCAAGGAAACAAATACTTTGGAGACAATAAGTTTGGTTTGTTTCAAGGAAATCAATCTATCAGCACTTCATCTAGTCCATTTACCAATGAAGGATTTCGAGCGATATCTATAGGTAATAAAATAGTAATAAGTTCAGGCGGTTTTAACAAAAATCTTGATGGAAATGGCAATGTGGAAGGGGGGTTTTACGAGTTTGAGAATAATCAATGGATCAATCACAATATCTATTCAAGCATCGGTACATCTGCTCCAAGTAGAGACCTTAATCGTATGGCTTTTAATTCCTTCGATGGAAAATTATATGTCGCTATGTTTAAAGGATTGATTGAATTTGATTTTAACTCCATATTGATATATAATACCACCAACAGTCCCATTGATTCTGCTATCGGCGATACGTTTTTTCAAAAAACAAGCGGAGTGGGTGTTGATAGTGAGGGCAGCGTTTGGATAGTGAACCCTCAAACCACTGCAGCATTATTGGCCAAGTCATTAGATGGGAATTGGACGGAGTTTGTTTTGGGAAATGACAACTCAAAATTCAACAATTTATTAATTGATAGTTACGACCAAAAATGGATTGCTCTGAGGAATCAAGGGGTACTGATATTTAAAGAAGGCGAAAATATGAGCAGCACCGGAGCGCAACAGATCAACTTAAACACGAACAGTAATCAAGGTAATTTACCCAATAATAATGTCAATTGTATTGCAGAAGATAAGAATCAACAAATTTGGGTTGGCACAGATGAAGGAATAGCCTTATTTACTTGCCCCCAAGATATATTAGATCCTAGTACGCCATGCAGGGTGTCTGATAGAATAACGAATACCTTTGATCAGTTTACTGAATATCTTTTTGAAACGGATGCTGTTACTGCTATAGAAATTGATGGAGCAAACCGGAAATGGATAGGGACAAGCGCGGGAGTTTGGCTATTGAGTGAAGATGGAAAGACAGAGATTCTTCGTTTTAATACGGAAAATAGCCCTATTCCAAGCAATACCATTTATGACATAACTGTTAATCAAGGCACAGGAGAAGTATTCATATTAACCGACCAAGGAATGGTATCCTATTTTAGTGATGCTACAGAAAGTGCTGACAATTATGATGATATCATCGCTTACCCCAACCCTGTCCGACCGGAGTATACAGGTTACATTTCTATTACAGGGTTTGTTGAAGATGCCTTTGTAAAAATAACAGACCAACACGGCGTTCTTATTGATGAAGGATTTGCTCTAGGAGGAAAATATATTTGGGATGGCAATGACTATAACGGAAGGCGGGCAAATACAGGGATTTACTATATTTTTAGTGCTAATCCTGATGCCAGCGAGAAAGTAGTAACCAAAATTGCTTTCGTAAAATAAGATACATTTTACGTACTTTTACCTTAGCCATGATAAGCAAAGAAACCATAGCGAAAATTAATGACGAAGCCGACATCATCGATGTCTTAGGTGACTTCATCTCCATGAAAAAAGCTGGCAGTAATTATAAGGCTAATTGCCCTTTTCATAATGAGAAAACTCCTTCTTTTGTTATTTCCCCTGCTAAACAAATCTATAAATGCTTCGGTTGTGGTAAAGCTGGTGACAGTGTGAAGTTTGTCATGGAGCACGAGCACTTCAATTACGTAGAAGCATTAAAATACCTCGCTAAGAAGTATAATATTGTCATAGAAGACATTCAGCAAAGTCCAGAAATGATTGAGCAACAGTCCAAGCGAGAAGGACTATATGTTGTGAATGAATTTGCCAAAGACTTTTTCATGCAAAACATGTTTGAGCATGAAGATGGAAAGGCAATCGGCCTGAGCTACTTCCAGGAGCGGGGATTTTCAGAAAGTATTATTAAAAAATTTCAACTTGGGTTTGCTTTAGCTTCATACACTGCCTTAACAGATGCCGCATTAGAAAAAGGATATCAGTTGGAGATGCTTCAAAAAGCAGGCTTAAGCTCAAAAAAAGAAAACACCAAATTAGATTTCTTTAGGGAAAGGGTCATGTTCCCAATACATGGCGTTTCAGGTAAAGTGCTCGGTTTTGGTGGAAGGATATTAAAAAATAATGCAAAAGCGCCCAAGTACATCAACACTCCGGATACTGATATTTATGACAAGAGTAAAGTTCTTTATGGAATCTTTTACGCAAAAAATGCTATTCGAAAAGAAGATGAATGTTTTTTAGTAGAGGGATATACCGATGTAATTTCACTGCATCAAGCGGGCATTGAAAATGTAGTTTCATCCAGTGGAACCTCCTTAACCAAGGATCAGGTGCGCTTGATAAAACGCTACACAGAGAATATTACGGTACTTTATGATGGGGATGCTGCAGGAATAAAAGCGGCTTTACGTGGTATTGACATCATTTTGGAGAATGGCCTGAATGTTAAAGTGGTCTTATTACCTGAAAATCAGGATCCAGATTCCTTTGTCAGAGAGAAAGGGCTTGCAGGGTTTCAAGACTATATTCAGGCTAATCGAAAAGATTTTATCCTGTTCAAATTAGAACTATTACTAGAAGACGCCAAAAATGATCCTGTAAAAAAAGCTGCACTTGTGGGCGATATCTTGGATAGTATTTCCAAAATACCCGATGCTATCAAACGTTCTATCTATATTAAAGAAAGTGCAAACCTTTTAGGTGTTAATGAGCAAATCTTACTCAACGAGGCAAACAAGAAAAGAAAAGAGATCCTTTCCAAACAACGCAAAGATGATCAGCGCAGTGAGGAGCAATTGATAGATAATCAAGCACTAGTGGAGGACTTGATTCAAAGTGACAAGGACTATATAGAAGCAGGGATAAGTATTGAGAAATTTGAACGAGATGTTATCCGCACCTTATTGGAATACGGAGGGAAACCATACATCGAAGACCAGCTTACCGCTGATTATATTCTAAGTAAGTTGGACGGTATTCCATTTGACAATGAACTGCATCTAAAAATAATTGAAATTGCAAAAAGTTTAGAAACACAAGAGCAAAAGGTAGCCATCAGTGACTTCTTTGTGAATCATATTGACGAGGAAATAAGCAATTTGGCTATTACCTTAATTCTTGGAAACTATAATAGATACGACACTGTTTTATCTGATGGCTGGGCAAAGAAAAAAGTATACACCCTAACCAAGGAAGATATTTACAAAGAAGATATTGCTACTGAATTCTATTACCTAAAATATTGGCGGATTAAATTATTGGAAATAGAGGTTTTAAAACGTTTAAAATCTGCCGATCCCAGTGAAGATTTCACCAAGCTCTTACTCATGAAAAAGAAGGTCGATGATGAAAAAACCAAACTGGCTAAGGAGAAGAATACGGTGATGACACCGAAGTAGTTAAAAGTCAAATGACACTGATGCCGGCTAATGCGGGGCGATAGCTTCTCACCTCCACCCCAGATAGATTGATAGCTTTTCCCGACTCTATCTAGATATTAAAACTATTGCTTTTGCAGGTTTAGCGTTGAAATTATTCTATCTATTTCCAGACTTAGCGATATTAAATCATCTGCCGCTCCTGTATTTCCTTTTACTTGCTTATCAATTTCTATAGTTTTATAATTGATGAAAAACTGAGGAAAATCTTGGTTATCTATGGGATATTCGGCTGGATAATTTTCCCAGTCCAATGAGTGAATTCTAGTGAATAATTTTTTAGCCTCATCCGAATCAATTTGCCCCATATATTTACCTTCATAGTCCGTGTACGCCTTTCCTTCGTATGCAACAATCCCATTGCCAAATACGGCAACTTTATAAATTGGGCAAGTGCCAAAGCATCCTGTTCGTTGTAATATAACCATGTCAATTGCTTCTGGTTCGTATACCGAAACAGAAGTTTGCTTTGGCGCCGCGCAAGCAACTAAGAATACTAATCCACACCAAAACAAAGTTTTCATAAAACGGCTTTAAACTAAAGGTAACAAAAAAAGCCCCGACAAATCGGGGCTTTAACATTTCATTATGAATTTTACATGTCGTAATCTTCGTAGTGGTAAATATACCAATACACTTCCCCGCCATCTAACCCCACCTCAGCATCCATTTCATCGAGGTACCAAGATATATATGTAAGATCATTATCGGCATATTCCTCCTCAGAACCATACTTAGCTTTAAAGTTTTCTTTCATATCGGTGTAGAAAGCATTTGCCTCGGTTTCATCATAGTTGTATTCTTTATCATAGAAATACACATAACCGTCAATAGAGTTCAATCGATTGTCTTCATCAAAATAAAGGTCCAGGTAGTATTGGTTATCGTCAAGTTCCCAAAAATAGTAGAGGTAACTGTCTGTTTCATCATCAAATGCATCTTGAGGTAGTTTTATCTGTACATCCTCTCTAGAATCTCCCAATTTTAAACCGACAAAATCACCTTCATTAGTTGGAACAACTTCAGCAAAATAAACTGAATTATAATTTGCTGTGACTTCCGTTTCGGCAGCAACATCATCACTAGATTCACTGCTACACGAAGATATTATGAATGACGCAATAAAAGCAATCATTAAAATTGATAAAAACTTTTTCATTTTATTAGCTTGTGGGTTGATTACTGAATAGCCTTCAAGTTATGAAGTTAAAAATAATAATCCTAAATTATTTTTGGAAAGAGTTCCATCCTTGAGCAACTAATTCATGCAGGTGATTGGCTCTTGTTTGAAGCATTAGCCCTTCTTCCTTAGCTACAATTTTTCCGATTACGGTAATATCAATTTCCTGTCCATTAAGCTTACTTTCATCTGAGGGAGAAACCGTAAACAATAACTCATAATCCTCTCCGCCGCTTAAAGCAGTTGTAATAGGGTCCATATTGAATTCTAATGCTTGATTGTAAGTTTCATTATTTATGGGAACATTAGCTTCATAGACATGACAACCCACATCAGCTTGCCTGCACAAATGCATCAAATCAGAAGATAGGCCATCTGACACATCAATCATTGCTGTAGGATGAATATCAAAGTCTCTCAAATAAGCAATAACATCTTTTCGTGCTTCAGGCTTAAGTTGCCTTCCTACCAAATATTTGTGTTCATCCAATTTAGGTTGCATTTTGGGGTTCTCCAAGAAAACCTCTTTCTCTCTGTTCAAGAGCTGCAATCCGATATAAGCACCCCCCAATTCACCACTTACACAAATAAAATCACCTTCTTTTGCTCCATTTCGATAGACCAAATCCTTCTTCTTCGCTGCTCCAACAGCGGTAACAGAAATACTTAAGCCAGTAGAAGAACTCGTGGTATCGCCGCCTACCAAATCCACCCCATAGGTGTCACAAGCATGCTTAATTCCAGCATATAATTCATCCAAAGCTTCTACTGAAAACCTGTTAGATATTGCTAAGGATATTGTAATTTGGCTTGGTGAGGCGTTCATTGCATAGATATCTGAAAGATTAACTATCACAGCCTTATACCCTAAATGTTTCAAAGGCATAAAAGATAAATCAAAATGAACCCCCTCTATCAATAGGTCTGTTGACAATACCGTGCACATTCCTTCATGATTAATAACCGCTGCATCGTCTCCTATTCCTTTGATGGTTGATTGTTGTTTAGTTTCAAAAGAATTGGTTAGATGATCGATTAAACCAAACTCTCCTAAACTACTCAATGGTGTATGTTTTTCACTCATACCGCAAAGATAGCTTTTAGTTTATTTAACTATCTTTGGATTGCTGATAAATTAATAGCCTTGAACAGAAAATCTTTGTTTCACCTGAGCATATTCACCCTCTTTGGCTTCAGCCTCATTGGGTATATCATGCTTCATTTCAGCGCAGAAGTAGACTTTTGGGATATATTGAGTTTATCCTACCTCAACTGGAAAAGCATCAGTATTGGAACAAGCATTGGCCTGCTAAGCGCCGGTCTAGGTCTCCTATTAATAAAGGTACTTCCAAATGGAAAGCTAAATAAGCTCATGAAAGGAATCATGGATGACCTTGATCCCCAATGGTACCATATTCTCTTCTATTCATTTTGTGCAGGATTTGGTGAAGAGGTATTGTTTAGAGGTGCTGTGCAGCACTATATTCTTCTCTGGCCGACCGCTGTTATTTTTGTGCTTATTCATGGCTATTTAAATATAAAAGATAAAACAATGCTCCTTTATGGAATATTCTTGATTTTCATTTCTGGCGCATTTGGCTATTTATTCAAATTTCTTGGTATCTATGCTGCAATAAGCGCTCATTTTATATATGATGTTGTTATGTTTGGATATATGAAACGCAAATAATAAGCATTAAGATTTAACGATAAAAAAACCCATCACTTTGCAGCAATGGGTTCTAATTTTCTAAAAATAATCTTCTTCTATTTTACTTATTGGAAGCGAAAAGCTCACTTACTTTACTCCAATTTACTACATTAAAGAAGGCATTGATATAATCAGGCCTTCTGTTTTGGTAGTTCAGGTAATATGCATGTTCCCAAACATCCAAGCCCAAAATAGGAAAGCCGCCACAGCCTATATCCTTCATTAATGGATTATCTTGGTTCGCTGTTGAGCATACTTCAAGTTTCCCTCCTGGGTATACACACAACCATGCCCAACCTGAGCCAAAGCGAGTGGCTGCAGATTTGGAGAAAGCATCTTTAAAAGCTTCAAATGAACCGAAGGCATCATTGATAGCTGCAGCTAGATCTCCAGTGGGAGCACCTCCGCCATCTGGGCTCATAACTTCCCAAAACAAGCGATGATTATAAAATCCTCCTCCATTATTTCTAACAGCGTTATTGTCCGTGTGGTGTTCCAATAAGTGCTCAATATCTTGTGAAGACATTTGCTCGTGTCCTTCAATTGCTGCGTTTAACTTACTGGTGTATCCTGCATGATGTTTAGAATGATGGATTTCCATTGTTCGCGCATCAATATGCGGTTCTAAAGCATCGTACGCATAAGGTAGTTTAGGTAATTCAAAAGCCATAATTTATTATTTAAGATTTACAATTAGTTGATATGGAGTTAACAAAAATATTTGTATAAAGTTTCCCAAAATACAAATGTAATAAAATAGAAAATTTATTTGGGTATTCCTTATTTTTACTTCTATGCAACGACGAACCCTCTTAAAGCTGGGGATGCTATCCACCGCTAGCTTTTTTGTTAGACCCTTTAACGGTATTGCTCAACTCCAAGCTATGAATGAATTAAAGAGACAATCTTTTGGAACCGATTTTTTATTTGGAACAGCCACTGCCGCTGCTCAGATTGAAGGAGCTTGGACTGCAGATGGCAAAAGCCCCTCGATTTGGGATACTTTTTCTCAAAAGAAAGGCAAAATAGCAGATGGCAGCACGACTGAATTTGCTTGCGACTTCTATAACAAATATGAAGAGGATATAGACCTCATGGCAGATTTAGGTTTTGATGTTTTTCGCTTCTCTATAGCCTGGACGAGGGTATTACCGGGTGGAACGGGTCATATTAACCAACGAGGAATTGACTATTACAATCGCGTTATAGATAAATGTTTAGCGAGAGGTGTGCAGCCTTGGATAACCTTATACCATTGGGACTTACCGCAAATATTAGAAGATCAGGGCGGATGGACAAATAGAGCTATTATTCAGTGGTTTAGTGAATATGTAGCGGTATGCGCTAAACATTTTGGAGATAGGGTAAAGCATTGGATGGTGTTTAATGAGCCCATGGCGTTTACCGGCCTAGGATACCTTAGCGGACAGCATGCTCCAGGTAAACGAGGCTTGTCAAAATTTTTAAAATCTGTGCATTATGTAAGTATGTGTCAAGCTGAAGGTGGTCGTGTATTAAGAGATTTAGTGCCTAATGCCACCATAGGAACGACTTTTTCTTGCACTGCAGTAGAACCAGTTAATCCCAATAAAAAAAGACATGTTGCTGCTGCACGAAAAGCAGATGCCCTGTTCAATAGACTTTTTATTGAGCCAAGCTTGGGTATGGGGTATCCGCTGGATGACCTATCGGTATTTAAGGGTATAAAAAAGTATATCGAACCCGGCGATAAGGAAAAGTTAGCGTTTGATTTTGATTTTATTGGTCTTCAAAATTATTTTCGCACCGTAGCCAAGTTTAGTTTGTGGCCACCATTGATGTGGGCAAATGTAATTGATGCTAAAAATTTAGTGAAAGATAAAGACGAGCTAACCGCTATGGGGTGGGAAGTCAGCCCAGAAGGCATTTATGATGTAATCATGCAATTTAATAAATATGGTAAACCGATGATTGTGACAGAAAATGGTGCAGCATTTGAGGATCACTTAAATGATGATGGCAGTGTGCATGATAACAGACGAATACAGTTCTTCCAGGCCTATCTTTCCGAGGTGCTCAAAGCAAAAAACGAAGGCGCTCATTTAAACGGTTATTTTCTCTGGTCGTTTATGGATAATTTTGAATGGGCCGAAGGATATGAACCTCGATTTGGAATTGTATACAA
>JADHRO010000040.1 GCA_016777395.1 Chitinophagales bacterium
AATCGACCACCGAGAACCACGACTAAGAATAAAGTTGCAAACGAACCACCAGCGAGTTGTTTCTTTTTATAAAGGAACCAAAACACAGCAGAACAAGAAAACAACCATAAAGCTTCATACAATTGAATAGGATGTCTTGGCAATTTAGCTGGATCTGATAAAGGGAAAATAACTGCCCATGAGACTTCGGTAACCTTGCCATACAACTCACTATTAATAAAATTGCCAATTCGAACCAGTCCACCTAAAAGCGGCATACCAAGTGCCGTGCGGTCTACTAGCCAAATAAAAGTAAACTCCTTATGTCTTTTAGAAAAAAGTAATAAAGCCAAAAGAACTCCAATCATAGCCCCGTGACTAGATAATCCGCCATTCATTACTTCCAGCATTAACATTGGGCGTTCAACAAATGCATCAAAATGATAATATAGAATATCAAAAATACGTGCACCAAGCAATGCTCCAATGAAAACATATTGTATGTAAAGAGTGACCAGTTCGGTATCTTTTTGTTCTCGCTTAAATACTTTCATGCCCATGAAGTAGGCAAGCAAAATAGACAAGGACCAGGTTAAACCATACCAACTTATCCGTAAAAACCCAAAATCAGCAGCTATTGGATCTGGACTCCAAACGAAGTATTCCTGCATGAAACTTATTTAATGAATCGGAAATTTTTCCCAGGATAGTATGCCATATCTCCAAGCTCCTCTTCGATACGTAATAACTGATTATATTTTGCCATTCGATCCGTTCTGCTCGCAGAACCAGTTTTTATTTGACCAGTATTAAGTGCAACTGCTAAATCAGCAATGGTTGTATCTTCAGTTTCACCTGAGCGATGACTCATCACAGAGGAATATTTATTTTTCGTAGCCAAATTAACCGCATTAATGGTTTCTGTCAAGGTTCCAATTTGATTCACTTTTATCAAAATAGAGTTAGCGATATTATTTTCAATCCCAGTTTGTAATCTTTTGGTGTTGGTCACAAATAAGTCATCCCCTACCAGTTGAATTTTATCTCCAACTTTTTCTGTCAAAGATTTCCATCCTGCCCAATCATCTTCATCCATGCCATCTTCTATAGAAATAATAGGGTACTTTTCGCACCAATCTGCCCAATATGAAGCCATTTCTTCGCTATTTAATTTTCGGCCATCAGATTTATGAAAATGATACACTTTTTCTTCTTTAATATAAAATTCAGCTGCTGCTGCATCCATTGCAATCCACATATCTTCACCTGCTTTATATCCAGCTCTTTCAATCGCTAGTAGAACTGTTTCAATCGCTTCTTCGTTACTTTTGATGTTTGGAGCAAATCCTCCTTCATCACCAACATTTGTTGAGTATCCCTTTTCTTTAAGAACATTCTTAAGGTGATGGAATACCGATACGCCCATATGGAGAGCCTCAGTAAATGAATCAGCTCCAAAAGGCATTACCATAAACTCTTGAAAATCAATACTATTATCTGCATGAGAACCTCCATTGAGGATATTCATCATAGGAACAGGCAATGTATTTGCACTTACACCTCCAATATATCTAAAAAGAGATTGATTGGAAGCCATTGCTGCTGCCTTAGCGCAAGCTAATGAAACTGCTAAAATTGCATTTGCACCAAGTTTACTTTTATTTGGCGTACCGTCTGCATCAATCATTAACTGATCAATCAAATTCTGCTCAAAGACGTCCACTCCTATAAGAAGATCGGCAATAACATCATGAATATTTGCTATGGCATTTTGAACACTTTTACCTAAGTAATAGCTCTTATCATTATCTCTTAATTCAACGGCCTCATGTATTCCTGTTGAAGCACCGCTAGGAACGGCTGCTCTGCCGAAGAAGCCACCCTCGGTATATACATCTGCTTCGATAGTTGGATTGCCTCTTGAATCTAAAATTTGTCTTGCTTTTATATCTATAATGATACTCATTCAATTAGTTTTTATTCGTTCATTAAATTTTCAAACTGTTCAAACAAATATCGAGAATCATGTGGTCCAGGGGACGACTCAGGATGATACTGAACAGAAAAAGCCTTTTTGTTTGTAATACGTATTCCTTCTACGGTTTGATCGTTCAAATTTATGTGCGTAATTTCTACTTGCTCACTAGATTCAATATCTTTTCTATTAACTTCAAAACCATGATTTTGAGAGGTAATCTCACACTGCCCTGTTATTAGATTCTTAACGGGATGATTTAAACCACGATGGCCGTGGTGCATCTTATAGGTCGATACTCCATTAGCTAAAGCCAATATTTGATGGCCCAAGCAAATTCCAAATAGCGGCTTATCCGCTGCCATAATATCCTTCACAGTTTTTACTGCATAACCCGCAGCAGATGGGTCTCCAGGTCCATTTGACACAAAATAACCATCCGGATTAAAGGTACTCATTGTTTTAAAATCAGTTTTTGCTGGGAAAACTTTAATATAAAAATCACGCTCTTCTAGGCAATTCAATATATTTTGCTTAATTCCTAAATCAAGTACAGCTACCCGATACTTCGCATCAATCTTACCAAGCGTATAGGCAACTTCTGTAGTCACTTTAGAAGCTAACTCCAAGCCATCCATATTTGGTGCTTTGGCTAACTCACTTTTGAGTTGATCGACTGTATCCAAATCTGAAGAAATAATGCAATTCATAGCTCCCTTACTTCGAACTTGTGTAACCAATGCACGGGTGTCAATATCTGAAATACCCACGATATTGTTGTCTTCTAAAAAATCATTCAATGAGGTATTTGCCTGTAATCTAGAAAATTTACTAGAGAACTTCTTACATATTAAACCGGAAATTTGAGCATGCTTAGATTCTTTATCTAAATCCATAGCACCATAATTACCAATATGTGGATTGGTCATTACTATCATTTGTCCAAAGTAGGAAGGATCGGTAAAAACCTCCTGATATCCAGTCATCCCAGTATTAAAACAGATCTCACCATAGGTAGTTCCTGTGCGTCCCAATGAATTTCCTTCAAAAAAAGTACCGTCCTCTAAGAGTAAATATGCTTTATTATTTTCCATGCTTTATAGATTGTGGCGAAATTAATGCAATTATTATTTGTTTTAAAAAATCTTATCAAGAGGATATAAACAAAAAAGGGATAAACTTTCGTTTATCCCTTTTGAATAATTTATTTCTGCATGCTACTCTGCTTTGGCTTGGTCTTCGCTAGAAGTTTCTTCTGCCTTGTTCTCTGCAGGAGATTCATCCATCACATCTTCGACAGTTTCCACAACATCCGTTGCTTCAACAGTTACAGCAGTTGTTTTCTTTTTACCCCCTCTTCTACTTTTCTTTTTAGCAGGTTTGCTTTCAGAAGACTGCGTGTATATATCATTGAAGTCTACAAATTCAATCATTGCCATCTCGGCATTATCACCGGCTCTATGATTCGTTTTGATAATTCTTAAATAGCCACCTGGACGATCTCCAACTTTAGGAGCAATTACATCAAACAATTCTTTCGATGCTTCTTTACCTAAACTGTTACTACCTAAGTAACGGTATACTGTTCTTCTGTTATGTGTATCGTTTATTTTAGCTTTAGTAACAACAGGCTCAAGATACACTCTAAGTGCTTTTGCCTTTGCAACAGTCGTAAAAATCCTCTTGTTTAAGATAAGAGATGAAGACATATTCTCAAACATTGCCTTTCTATGCGCTGTTTTTCTACTTAACTTATTTATTTTATTTGCGTGTCTCATTACTTCAAATGTCTATCTTAATTAATCTATTAATTCTCGTCTAATTGATATTTTGAAATATCCATTCCAAAACTTAGGCCTTTATCAATCAGCATAGCCTCAATCTCAACTAGTGATTTCTTCCCGAAGTTTCTGAACTTCAATAAATCATTCGTATTGAACTTAACCAATTCTTCTAGGCCATTAATTTTAGCTGCTTTTAAGCAATTGTATGCTCTTACTGATAAATCCAAATCCTCAAGATTTGTTTTCAAAAGTTTTCTAATTTGCAATACATGCTCATCTACAATATCATCCACCTTATTCTCTGAGGTATCAAAAGTGATATTCTCATCTGAAATCAACATTAAGTGCTGAATCAAAATACGAGCTGCTTCTTTAACGGCTTCTTCCGGATGGATGGTTCCGTCAGTCGTTACATCAAGCATTAACTTCTCATAATCTGTTCTTTGCTCAACCCTTGTATTTTCTATGTTGTATTTCACATTCTTGATCGGAGTGAAAACTGCATCTACGGGAATAAACCCAACTGCAGTTTCGGCAAAATCATGCTCTTCCGCAGGAACATACCCTTTACCTCTTTGAATCGTAATCTCTAATTCTAAGGTCACCACTGGCTCTATGTTACAAATCACTAAGTCAGGGTTCATTACACGGTAAACATTAGTGTGCTTTTCGATATCGCCTGCTGTGAAAGTCTCTTTGTCCTTAATGGTAATAAAAATTTTATCAGAAGCATTTTCATCATCCATTATTTTCTTCAGACGAACCTGCTTAAGATTTAAAATAATCTCTGTAATATCTTCTAATACGCCTCTAATCGTAGAAAACTCATGGTCAACACCACTCACTTTTACTCCTACAATAGCTGTACCTTCCAAAGATGATAACAATACTCTTCTTAAGGCATTACCCACTGTTACGCCAAAACCTTGCTCTAAAGGTTTGAATTCGAAAGTACCTTCAAAGTCGTTTGCTTTTTGAAGAACAATTTTATCGGGTTTTTGAAATGTTAATAATCCCATTTAGTTTCCTTTTTTTTATATTATTTAGAATATAATTCTACAATTAACTGCTCATTGATATTTTCTGGAATATCCTCTCTAGCGGGTAATTCTAGTAATTTACCTTTCATTACTTTAGTATCAAATTGTATCCAGGCGAAGTCATTGTTTGATCCGGCAATAGCTTCTTGGATAGGATCCATAGACTTAGAACGTTCTCGAACTTCCACCTCGTCTCCAGGACGAACCTGAAACGATGGAATATTAACAATATCTCCATTTACTAAAATGTGCTTGTGACCAACAAATTGTCTGGCCTGCGTTCTTGTTTTAGCAATTCCCATTCTATAAACAACATTGTCCAATCTAGATTCCAATGCTTGCAACAAGTTTTCACCTGTAACACCTTCTTTTCTAGAAGCCTTTTTAAAGGTATTTCTAAACTGACGCTCCAAAAGACCGTAAGTATATTTTGCTTTTTGCTTTTCTTTCAACTGCACACCGTAGTCAGAAACAGATTTTCTTCTTTTCGAAGACCCGTGCTGACCTGGAGAATATTTTCTTCTATCGAAATACTTATCATCTCCGTAAATTGCTTCACCGAATTTTCTAGCGATTTTGGTCTTTGGACCGATATATCTTGCCATGGTTCTAAACTTGAATATTATTTATTAAACTCTTCTTCTTTTTGGAGGACGACAACCGTTATGAGGGATTGGCGTAACATCTTTAATTGTTGTAACCTCAATGCCGCTGCTATAAACTGTTCTGATAGCAGACTCTCTTCCCGATCCAGGACCTTTCACATACACTTCAACTCTTCTAAGTCCAGCATCATGAGCAACTTTCGCAGCATCAGTAACCGCAATCTGTGCAGCATAGGGAGTATTCTTTTTGGAACCTCTAAAACCTGCTTTACCTGCAGATCCCCATGAAATCGTTTGTCCCTGGTTATTTGTGAAAGTAATAATGATGTTATTGAAAGTAGCTTTAATAAAAACCTTACCCTCAGCATCAACTTTTACAACTCTTTTTTTAGCTTTTGCCGCTTTTTTTTGTGTAGCCATAATTCAGTGCTCCTTTAATTATTATTTAGTTGCTTTCTTTTTGTTAGCAACAGTTTTTCTCTTTCCTTTTCTCGTTCTTGAGTTATTCTTAGTACGTTGTCCTCTTAGAGGCAAACCTTTACGATGACGAATACCTCTATAGCATCCGATGTCTTGCAAACGTTTAATACTTAGCTGCACTTCTGAACGCAACTCACCTTCAACCTTTATATTGTCACCAATATACTTGTTGAGTTCTGCGACTTCATCATCAGTCCACTCTTCAACTTTCTTGTTTTCATCAATTTTTAGCGTTGCTAAAATTTCTGATGCTCTTGTTCTTCCGACTCCAAAAATATACGTTAAGCTAACTAAGCCTCGCTTGTTTCTTGGTAAATCTGTTCCTGCTATTCTTGCCATTACTAAAAATTTATCCTTGTCTTTGTTTAAATCTTGGATTCTTCTTGTTGATGATATATAGACGTCCTTTCCTACGCACTACCTTGCAATCAACGCTTCGCTTCTTTATAGATGCTCTAACTTTCATAATACTCTATTTATATCTATACGTTATTCTTCCTTTGTCCAAATCATATGGAGACATTTCCACAGCAACCTTGTCACCTGGTAAAATCTTAATGTAATGCATTCTCATCTTTCCACTGATGTGCGCTACAATCTCATGACCGTTTTCTAGTTTCACCCTAAACATCGCATTGGACAATGCTTCTGTTATGATGCCATCTAGTTTTATTAAATCTTGTTTTGCCATATTTTATTTATTCTACGATTTCCTGTAGGTAATTATTTTTTTTTATTGCTTGATCTATAACTCCAAAATCAGTTAAGATTTCCGCTTTCTCTTTTTTTACTACGATATCATGCTCGTAGTGTGCACTTACTCTCCCATCCTTTGTCAATATTGTCCAACCATCTTGGGCTGAAACAACATCACGTGTTCCGAGATTAATCATTGGTTCAATAGCTAAAACCATATTCTCCAACAATTTAGTTCCTTGGCCTTTTCTTCCGTAGTTAGGCACTTCAGGATCTTCATGTAATGATTTTCCTAAACCATGTCCAACCAACTCCCGAACCACACCATATCCATGTTCTTTTTCACAATACTGTTGTATTGCAAATCCGATATCCCCTACACGCTTACCAACAATGGCTTGCTCTATTCCGAGGCTTAACGACTTCCGTGTTACTTGAAGAAGCTTTATGACTTCCATTTCGACACCTGCCATAGCAAATGTAAAAGCTTGGTCACCATAAAATTCATTCATTATCGTACCACAATCAATCGACAATACATCATCTTCTTTGACAACTGTATCATTCGGTATCCCATGAACCACTGCACTATTTATTGAAAAACAAAGCGTATTAGGGAAATCCCCATATCCTTTGAATCCAGGCACAGCGCCATGATCTCTGATAAACTCCTCGGCCAACTTATCTAAAAACAATGGTGTAACACCAGGTTTTATATGATTAGCTAACTCAGCTAAGGTTTTTGAAACAAGTAAAGAACTCTCTTTAATTAACTCAATTTCTGCTGGCGACTTCACCATCTTTTTAAATGGAAGCCCCCACACTTTGTCTTCCTCTCAATTTACTTCCACCTTTCATTAGGCCATCATAATGACGCATCATTAAGTGACTTTCTATTTGTTGCAGTGTATCTAAAATTACTCCCACCATAATTAATAAGGAAGTACCCCCAAAGAAATAAGCAAAACCAGTATTCACTCCACCCAACATCGCAAATGCAGGAAGGATAGCAATAATTCCTAAAAATATTGAACCTGGTAATGTAATTCGTGAAACCACTGTATCTACATATTCAGCTGTGTTTTTCCCTGGCTTAATACCTGGAATAAAACCCCCATCTTTTTTCAACTGATCCGCAATTTGAACTGGATTAACCACCATCGCTGTATAGAAGTATGTAAATACCACTATCAATAAAAACGTAAAAATATTATATGCCCAGCTCGTTGGATCAGAAAAAGCTTGTACAAACCAACTTGATTGATTATCCGTAAAGAATTGATAAACCATAGAAGGCAAGAACATAATCGCTTGAGCAAAGATGATAGGCATTACACCTGACGCATTTACTTTAAGCGGTAAATATTGTCTGTTACCACCTGCTTGAAGTGATTGAGCTCCTTGAACAATATTTCTTTTAGCGTATTGAATCGCTACCCTTCTTGTCGCTTGGACTAAGGCTATTGACGCAATAATTATTAAGAATAAGATGACTAGTTCGAAAATAAAGATGACTAAACCACCACCGCTTGCACCAAAACGAGCAGCTAATTCACTTGCAAATGATCCCGGTAATGCAGCGATAATTCCTACCATAATTAATAAGGAAATACCATTCCCAATTCCACTATCAGTTATTTTTTCACCAATCCACATGGCAAACAAAGTACCTGTAGATAAGACTATCATTGCAGTAAAAGTAAATAATGCAGGAGAATAGCCCTCTACGATTTGAATACCTTGAGAATTCAATAGTGTAAGATAACCAGCACCTTGAACCATTGTTACAATAATGGTTAAAATTCTAGTGATTTGGTTAATCTGACGACGACCACTTTCACCTTCTTTCTGTAATTTTTGGAAGTAAGGAACTGCAATTGTTAGAAGTTGAACTGCAATCGATGCTGAAATATAAGGCATAATACCTAAGGCCATAATAGAAGCTCTACTAAAAGCACCTCCTGCAAATATGTTAACCATACCAAGTATACCAGATCCTGCTTTATCTGCAAGAGCATTTAAACTTGAAGGGTCAACCCCAGGAAGAACTACGTAGGAACCAATTCTATATACCAAAACTAATAATAAGGTAAATAAAATCTTATCTCTCAATTCCTTGATGGACCAAATATTTTTTATCGTTTCAATAAACTTCACTATCTACATATTAAATTTTTGTAAAAGACCCACCTGCTTTCTCAATTTGAGCTTGAGCAGTAGCGCTTATTGCATGGGCGGTAACCTTTACTTTTATTGTCAATTCACCATTACCCAAAACCTTAACGATTTCAGAGTTTTTAATTATGTTATTTTCTTTCAAGAAATTCAAATCAATCTCCTTCACCTTATACTTATCTGCATAATGTTGAATCATGGCTAAGTTAAGAACAGCATACTCTTTGCGATTGATGTTCTTAAAACCTCTTTTTGGTATTCTTCTTTGCAAGGGCATTTGACCACCTTCAAATCCGATTTTCCTTGAGTATCCCGAGCGAGATTGAGCACCCTTATGACCTCTTGTGGATGTACCACCTTTACCTGATCCTTGACCTCTACCTACTCGCTTCGAATTATGCGTAGAACCTTTTGCTGGCTTTAAACTACTTAAGTTCATAACTATATTTCTTCAATTTTTACTAAATGTGACACCTTATTGATCATTCCATCAATTTGAGGTGTACGCTCTAACTCATTGCTACGGCCTATTTTTCTTAAACCTAAAGCAACCATTGTTGCTTTTTGATCTTTTGGCCTATCGATTACACTCTTAACCTGAGTAACTCTAACTTTTCCCATGATCTTATCCGTTAAAAACTTTCTTTAATGAAACTCTTCTATCCCTTGCCACGGTGTACGGATCTCTCATTTTCATGAGCGCATCCACCGTTGCTCTAATCACGTTTGCCGGATTATTTGAACCTTTAGACTTTCCTAATACATTATGAACTCCTGCAGCTTCCAAAACCGCTCTCATTCCACCACCAGCAATTACACCGGTACCTTCAGAAGCAGGTCGCATTAAAACTTTAGCTGCCCCAAACTTACCTAGCTGCTCATGTGGAATAGTTCCCTTCAAAATAGGAACCTTAACTAAACTTTTCTTTGCATCATCAATAGCCTTTTGAATAGCTTCTGTCACCTCTCTAGCTTTACCCATTCCGTGACCCACTACACCATTGCCATCACCAACTACCACTAAAGCAGAGAAACCAAAAGTTCTACCACCCTTAGTAACCTTAGCAACACGACGGATGCTAACCACTTTCTCTTTCAAATCAAGCTCGGAGGCTCTTAACATATTTCCTTTTGCTGACATTCTACTTAATTTATTTATCTAGAATTTTAAACCATTCTCTCTCGCACCTTCTGCTAAAGCAGCGATGCGTCCGTGAAACCTAAAACCGTTTCTATCGAATATAATTGCTTCGATTTTTGCAGCCTTTGCTTTGTCTGCTAACATTACTCCAACTTTTTTTGACTGATCAACTTTCGTTCCACCACCAACTGAAGTATCTTTTGATGAAGCGGAAACCAAGGTGGTTCCTGTAACATCATCAATCAATTGAGCATAAATAGCCTTGTTACTTCTAAAAACAGACAACCTAGGTCTTTGAGCAGTACCTGAAACTTTGTTTCGGATACCTCTCTTAATTCTTATTCTTCTTTTGATATTACTAAAAGCCATTTCTATTATTTTTTAGCTGATTTACCTTCTTTTCTTCTCACTTGTTCACCTGCGAATCTAATTCCTTTTCCTTTATATGGTTCAGGTTTTCTCACAGATCTGATTCTTGCTGCTATCTGCCCTATTAGTTGCTTATCGATACTTGTTAAGATAACTCTTGGCGGCTTTCCTTTTTCCATTATTGCTTCCACCTTCACCTCATCTGGCAATAAGAAAACAATTGGATGAGAAAATCCTAATGCCATTTCTAACAGTTGACCAGTAGAAGAAGCCCGAAAACCTACACCCACCAATTCCAATGTTTTGGAATAACCTTCAGAAACACCTGTCACCATATTGTTAATCAATGAACGGTATAAACCGTGCAATGCTTTGTGACGCTTTTGCTCAGTGGGACGATCTAAAGTTAAAATACCGTCTTCTATTTTGACGGACATATCTTTATCTATAACCTGCTTCAACTCACCATTCTTACCTTTAACGGTAAGCAATGCGCCATCCACTTTAACCTCTACTCCTTCTGGTATTGCAATTGGTGCTTTTCCTATTCTAGACATGATTGATTCTTTTTCTGTTCTTTTTAATATACTTCACACAAAATCTCGCCACCTACATTCAGGTTACGAGCTTCTTTATCAGTCATAACACCTTTTGACGTAGAAATTATAGCAACCCCTAGACCATTCAACACGTGAGGAATCTCTTTCGAGTTCTTGTAAACACGTTTACCCGGTTTTGAAGCTCTATTGATAGCCTTCATTACAGGAACCATATTACCATCGTATTTCAATGCGATCATAATTTTTCCTTGTCCACCAAAAGCTTTGTCCTCAAACTTATACTTAAGGATATATCCTTTATCATAAAGGATTTCGGTAATTCTCTTTTTCAAGTTAGACGCTGGTATCTCCACCATGCGGTGTTGAGCCATTTGAGCGTTTCTAATTCTTGTTAAATAATCTGCTACAGTATCGAAATACATTTCTTTAATATTTTATTGTTACCAACTCGCTTTTGTTACACCAGGTAGTCTACCTGCAGAAGCTAATTCTCTAAATTTAACACGACTAATTCCGAAAAACCTAACATATCCTTTTGGTCTTCCAGTAAGTCCACATCTGTTTTTCAATCTTACAGGAGAAGCATTCTTTGGCAACTTATCCAATGCTTCATAGTCACCTGCTTCTTTTAAGGCCTTGCGCTTGGAAGCGAACTTCGCAACCATTCTTTCTCTTTTCTTTTGTCTTGCTACAACTGATTTTCTAGACATAATTTATTTTTTAAATGGAAGACCCATTAATTTTAATAATTCCATTGCTTCTTGATCTGTCTTAGCTGTCGTAACAATCGTAATGTTAAAACCACCAATCCTAGATACTTTATCAATATCAATTTCTGGGAAGATAATTTGCTCAGTAATACCGAAGTTGTAATTTCCTCTTCCGTCAAAGCCTTTGTTATTAATTCCTTGGAAATCTCTTACTCTAGGTAAGGCAACAGAAATTAAACGATCCAAAAATTCATACATACGCTCTCTTCTCAAAGTAACTTTAGCACCAATCGGCATATCTTCTCTCAACTTGAAATTTGATATCGCTTTCTTAGAAAGCGTAGCGACTGCTCTTTGACCTACAATGTCTGTCATTTCT
>JADHRO010000041.1 GCA_016777395.1 Chitinophagales bacterium
CAGGATAATTCGCCCAATTCCACTGGAAAATAGACCGTTCAATGTGTGGCATCATTACTAAATGTCGACCAGTATCATCGCATAACATAGCTGTATTATATTTCGAGCCATTTGGATTAGCTGGATATCCTTCATGTCCATATTTGGCTACAATATTGTATGCCGTCTCTTCTTTCGGAAGCTTAAATTTGCCTTCACCGTGGGAGATCCAGACCCCTAGGGTGCTGCCCGCTAAACTGCCCAACATAATAGATGGATTAGCTTCAACTTTCACAGAAGTAAATCCACTTTCATGCTTTTGGCTATCGTTGTGCAACATTCTTGGCTTGTTATCATGATTAGGGTTTATTAATCCGAGTTCAACAAACAACTGACATCCATTGCAAATACCCACGCTCAACGTGTCCTCCCTTGCAAAGAAGTTTTTCAAAGCGTTATTCGCTTTTTCGTTATATTTAAAGGAACCCGCCCAACCTTTTGCGCTGCCTAACACGTCAGAGTTGGAAAATCCACCAACTGCACCAATAAACTGAATATCTTCTAAATTCTCTCTTCCTGAAACCAAGTCGGTCATATGAATATCTTTCACATCAAAACCGGCTAAATACATGGCATGAGCCATTTCTCTTTCAGAGTTACTTCCCTTTTCTCTTATTATTGCGGCCTTTGGTCGAGGACCTTTAAACGATGGCAACTTGCCCGTGAATTGATCCGGGAAAGCATATTGAAGCGCTTGATTTTTGTAATTTTCATATCGCGCTTTTGCTTGTGTAATTCCACTTTGATGTGTATCAAACAAATAAGAAGTTTTGTACCACGTGTCTCTTAAGGAAGGGATATTAAAATTCATAGAAGCTGACCCATTTAAAAGTGTTAGTTCATCACTTTCAACAACAAAACCTATTTTGTGAAACTCTACTCCGGCTTGCTGGAGGATACCTTCGACTTCCTTTTTTGCTTGAAAAACAAGGGCGGTGTTTTCAGCAAAAAGTAATTTGACCAAATCTTTTTCGCCCAATGAGCTTAAATCCAGCGTCATTGCAATTCCATTATCCGCAAAACACATTTCAAGCAATGTCGTTACAAGCCCACCACTTCCTACGTCATGTCCAGCTTCAAGCAATTCAGCTTGAATACAAGTTTGCATTGCATTAAATGCACACTTAAAGGCATTAGCATTATTAATGTCTGGAACTTCGTTACCTACTTGATGTAATATCTGGGCAAAACTTGAACCGCCTAATGCATATGCGGATCCTGATAAATTAATATAATATACATCACCACCACCCCTTTGAAGAACAGGTTCAATTACATTTTTAATGTCAGGACAATGACCAACGGTTGAAATTATAACGGTTCCTGGAGAAATCACTTCTTCATTCGGATATCGTTGTTTCATGGATAACGAATCCTTACCGGTTGGTATGTTTATGCCTAAATCAATTGCAAATTCCGCGCATGCTTCAACCGCATCATATAAACGAGCATCTTCGCCTTGGTTTTTACAAGGCCACATCCAATTAGCGGAGAGAGATACGCCAGATAAGCCTCCTTCAATGGGCGCCCACACTAAATTACTTAAGGCTTCTGCAATACTGTTTCGACTGCCAGCTTTAGGATTAAGTAAGCCACTAATAGGTGAATGTCCTATCGAAGTAGCAATGCCCTCATTGCCTTTATAATCCAAGGCCATTACCGCCACGTTATTTAAGGGCAGCTGCAAAGGACCAGCACATTGTTGCTTAGCCACTTTACCTCCAACACATCGATCAACTTTGTTGGTCAACCAATCTTTACAAGCCACTGCCTCGAGTTGCAGAACCTGTTGGAGATAGTCCTGAATCTTATTTGTATCGTAGTTTAATGAAGTATAGTGTGCTTTCTTTCGCTCATCATTAAGTATGGTTTTTGGTGAGCTGCCAAACATATCGGCTAGGTTTAAATCCATTGGTTTTTGATGAGTGATTTTTGATTCGAAAGTGAAACGCATATCGTCACTTACTTCACCAACAGTGTACATCGGTGATCGCTCTCTTTCCGCTATCTTTTGTAGCATATCGATGTGCTTTTCACTGATAATTAATCCCATTCTTTCTTGACTTTCATTCCCAATAAGCTCTTTTGCCGATAAGGTTGGGTCTCCAACTGGCAACTTATCCAAGTCAATGTGACCGCCGGTATCTTCCACTAGCTCACTTAAGCAATTTAAATGACCTCCTGCGCCATGGTCATGAATGGAGACAATAGGATTAGTTTTACTTTCGAGCATGCCTCGAATAGCGTTAGCTGCCCGCTTTTGCATTTCTGGATTTGAGCGTTGAATAGCATTCAACTCAATGGTATTCCCAAAAGCTCCTGTATTGGCAGACGAAACAGCTGCACCACCCATTCCGATTCTATAGTTATCTCCACCAAGAATTACAATTTTATCCCCTACTTGTGGAATATTCTTTTGAGCACATTCAGCTTTACCATAACCAACTCCACCAGCTTGCATAATGACCTTGTCATAGGCTGTTTTTTTACCATTTTGTTCGTGCTCAAAAGTGAGTAATGATCCGGCAATCAAGGGTTGTCCAAATTTGTTGCCAAAATCTGAAGCTCCATTAGACGCCTTGATTAATATGTCCAAAGGGTTTTGATATAACCAGTCTCTTTTTTCAACACCTTGTTCCCACGCTCGACCCTCTTCTAATCGGGAATAAGCAGTCATATAAACGGCTGTCCCAGCGGAAGGCAAAGAACCTGTTCCTCCTGCTAAACGATCACGAATTTCGCCTCCCGATCCCGTAGCTGCGCCATTGAATGGCTCTACCGTTGTGGGGAAATTATGTGTTTCAGCCTTCAAGGAAATTATCGATTCAAAGGATTCCTCTTGGTAATAATCTGCCTTGTCTGCTTGTTTTGGGGCAAACTGAATAGCTTTAGGACCTTTTACAAAGGCGACATTGTCTTTATATGCTGAAACAATTCCATTTGGGTTTTGAGCGGAGGTTTCTTTAATCATTTTAAACAAAGACTTCTCTTGTTCTTGCCCATCAATTATAAAGGTTCCGTTAAAAATTTTGTGGCGACAATGCTCAGAGTTTACTTGAGAAAAACCAAAAACTTCCGAATCGGTTAGCCTCCGACCAATTCGTTTTGCTAAGTCCTCTAAATAGAGAACTTCGTCATCACTAAGTGCTAATCCCTCTTGACGATTGTAACTACCGATATCACTGATGTGTTGAATAGTTTCAGGTGTTACATCAATAGTGAATACGTCCTGATTTAATTCTTGAAATCGTTCTGAAATCATTGGGTCAAAGACCGAGTTATCCGCAAGTATTTTTCGATATTCTTCTATGCGCACAATTCCTTTAATACCCATATTTTGGGTTATTTCAACGGCATTTGTTGACCAAGGGCTTATCATAGCTGCTCGAGGACCTAGCAATAGAAAATTTGAATCTAGTTTTAAATTAGAGGAGTTGATTTTAACGGCCTCGCCAAAAAGCCATTGCAGTTTTTCAATCGATTTTGCATCGAGGGATTGTTGGGCTTGAACCGCGTAATAGACTTGGTCGTGATGATTGAAAAAATGAATCATTATTGGGTAGTGTTTTGAGACTATAAATTTACTTTGTTTTTTTGAAAGCAAAAGGGATTTTATAAACAACTGAAGGAGATTCTGGTTGAGCTGTTTATTTTTTTTCATGTGAAACAATCTTTTAAAAAATAGATATCTTTAAACCCTAATTCAATCATATGTTGTTAGCCTTAGCTCTCGCGCCTATTTTCTTTATTTCATTTGATGTCTATTTGAAAGATAATTATGATTGAGAACCAATAAAACAAGTGGTCATAAGTTTTTTATCGGTAGTGCCCGCCATCATCCTGGCGTCAAAAACGATTAAGCATAAGGAAATCATTAAAATGAATGGGAAACGCACTAAAATGATGAACAAAGCGTTTTGAATCAAATGTTGTTTATGAATAAGTTAATAATTGCAGCTTTTACTCTTCTGGTTTTAAGCGCTTGTAAAAAAGATAAATTGGATCGTTTTAGTGTGGTTTATGAAGTTGAATTTGTAAGTCCTTGGAGTGCAGCTACGCATCCCACCGATTTTCCCAGTAATCCCCATTTTTCTCCATTCGTAGCGGTATCTCATTTATCCACTTCAAGATTGTTTATTGAAGGACTGAATGCGAGTGAGGGATTGAAGAATGTAGCTGAAACTGGCAGCACTTCGAAAATAATGGAAGAATTAGATTTTTTCGTAAACACTGGGGAAGGTATAGATGTGATTGAAGGAAATAGCTTTGATAGCCCTGGAAATAGTAATGTGTTTCAATTGGGTTTCAGGGAAGGGTATAGTTCTGTGACCGCAATTAGCATGATCGCTCCAAGCCCAGATTGGTTTGTTTCAGCTACCACTTCTTTACTCGATCAGACAGATGGTTTGTGGTATGACGAAGTTATTGCATATTCCATTACCTACGATGCGGGAACTGATAGTGGGACAAGCTTTACTTCGCCAAACAATCCTACAAATCCTGTTGAATCGATAAGTTATCTCGACGAAGGACCGCTTACTGAAGGCCAAGATACGGTGCTAAATATGGGATATTTTAAGTTTACCCGCATTAAATAAGTAAGGCGTGTACCTATAGCCAAATTCCATTGCTCATTTTGTGTTTCGTCCGACCTCGACAATCCTTCTGGGTGGTGCAAGCATTTATGCAAAAGATAAAAAACACAGTGGCTAACAATAATATTTTCTTATTTATTTTCATGACTATTTTTCTTAAAACGAATATAATGCTAAATTAAGTACTTACTTTCTTAAATTTATGATCGCAATGAAAACTTTAACGAAAGCAGATTATATCGAGGGCATATTGTCAGGAAACACCGTTGTGCTTAGTCGGGCAATTACCTTATTGGAAAGTACAAGAGATGACCATCAAGCTTTAGCAAGGGTGGTGCTAGAAGACTTACTTCCTTTCACGGGTAAAGCTAAACGAATTGGAATAACGGGCGTTCCAGGCGTCGGAAAAAGTACTTTTATTGAAGCAATCGGCGAGAAACTAATTGGAGAAAAATTTAAATTGGCAATTCTTGCAGTCGATCCAAGTAGCCAACTGAGCAAGGGTAGTATTTTAGGAGATAAAACGAGGATGGAAAATCTAGTTGGCAACCCACGAGTATACATTCGGCCTTCTGCAGCCGGGGAGGCGTTGGGTGGAGTAAGCAGGAGAACTAGGGAAACTATAATGCTATGCGAAGCCGCTGGCTACGATTATGTTATAGTTGAAACCGTTGGGGTTGGCCAAAGTGAAGTTGCCGTGCATTCGATGGTTGATTTATTTATCTTACTTATGCTTCCTGGCGCTGGCGATGAACTTCAAGGTATTAAACGAGGTATCATGGAAATGGCTGATATTATTGCAATCAATAAAGCCTTTGAAGATGATGAGCTAAAAATAAAGGCAAAACAGGCCATGCAAGAAATAAAAAATGCGCTGCACTACTATCCCCAAAAAGAATTTTCCTGGCTGACTAAAGTGAAGGCAGTGGATGCTTTATCTGGAATCCAGTTAGATGATTTAATGGTGGGTGTGTTACAATTCTTTGACCATCAAAATTTAAAATCTTACTTTACTGAGCGGCGAAAAATGCAGGATTTATACTGGTTTGAGGAATCTATAAAACAACAATTGCTTTATAAATTCTATAAGGATGTCAAGGTCAAAAAAGAAGTATCACGGTTAAGAGCAGCGATTCTGCAAGGAAAAATCTCGTCTTTTAAAGCTGCGGATGAGCTATTAAATTATCGCTATTAATAGCTACCGAAACTGATTCAATGTACCTTGATGAATAGCTTCGTCTATGGGAGCAGAATCCTCAAAGTTTGTTTAATAGGGCTAAGTGGAAGTCATGCAGATTCTTACGCAAAAAGTATTGCTTTAGTCATGGGCTTGAAAGTTGCCAAGTAATAAAAAACAAAGCAAATTTCACAATTTGGAAGAAAACCATTACATTTACACCGTATTAAAGGGAAAGAGGGGGCGTAAGTCCCCTCTTTTTATTCTGTAAACTATGGATGCACTGAAAGCTAAAATAGAAAAATTGATCCTGCCGAAAGCACAGGAGATGGGATTGTTTTTGGTGGATGTTACCATCGGATCTAATTATAAAATTCAAATTTTTATAGATGGTATTCCTTCCATAACCATAAAGCAGTGTACTCAACTGAGTAGGTTTATAGAAGCATATTTAGATGAGGATGAGAGCGTTCCTGAAAAGTATACTTTAGAGGTATCTTCTCCGGGTATGAGTAATCCGCTGCGGGTACCCCAACAATTTGTAAAGAGAATTGGAAGTACTTTGAAGATAACCTTGCTAGATGGTCAACAAGTTGCTATTATTTTAAAAGAGCTTGATGAAAACGCCTTGTATGGCCTGCGAACTAAAATAGGGGAAAGAAAAAGTAAAAAGCCTGTAAAAAAGGTAAAAGAAGAGGATTTAGAATCAATTTCGATTGATTTAAAGGATATAAAACAAGCATTGTTACATTTTAACTTTTAACCGATAAAAAATGAATAGTATAGAACTTATCGACTCGTTTGCCGAGTTTAAAGATTTCAAAAACATTGACCGACCTACCATGATGAAAGTCTTGGAAGATGTTTTTAAGACCCTGCTTAGGAAAAAGTATGGTAATGCAGATAATTTTGATGTTATCGTCAATACAGACAAGGGAGATTTGGAAATTTGGAGAACAAGAGAAATTGTCGCCGACGGAGCAGTTGAGGATGATTTGACTCAAATTCCTATCACTGAGGCAATAGCAATTGAAGAGGATTATGAGGTGGGTGAAGATTGTTATGAAAAAGTTATTATCGAAAATTTTGGAAGACGGGCTGTTCTTGCTGCAAGACAAACTTTAATATCGCGCATACTCGAGTTAGAGAAGGATGAGGTATATAAAAAGTACAAAGACAGAGTTGGAGACATCATCAATGCGGAAGTTTACCAAGTTTGGAAAAAGGAAATTTTATTGATTGACGACGAAGGGAATGAATTGATTCTGCCTAAATCTGAGCAAATCAGAATGGACTATTTTAAGAAAGGAGAGACAGTGAAAGCTGTAGTGAAGAAGGTTGAGCTTAAAAACAACAACCCATTTGTAATTTTATCAAGAACGGATAATGCATTTTTGGCTAAATTATTAGAATTAGAAGTACCAGAAATTTTTGATGGCCTTATTACAATTAAGAAAATAGTTCGCGAGCCTGGAGAAAAAGCAAAAGTGGCAGTTGAGTCTTATGACGATAGAATTGATCCAGTTGGAGCTTGTGTTGGAATGAAAGGAAGCCGTATTCATGGCATAGTGCGTGAATTGAAAAATGAAAACATAGACATTTTGAATTACACCGATAATCTAAAGTTAATGACGCAAAGAGCATTGTCTCCTGCTAAAATTGAATCTTTAGATATCGATGAGGAAAATAAATCAATCGCGGTATATTTAAAACCAGATCAAGTTTCCTTGGCAATTGGGAAAAGAGGAATGAATATTAAGCTTGCGGGAAGAATGGTCGGGTTTGATATAGAAGTTTTCAGAGATACGGATGATGATGAAGTAGATATTGACATCGAAGAGTTCGCTGATGAAATCGATGGTTGGGTGATTGACGAACTGAAAAAAATTGGCTGTGATACAGCTAAAAGTGTTTTAGAACTAAGCGAAAGTGAAGTTATTAGAAGAACAGATTTGGAAGATGAAACAGTTAAAGAAATATTTGAAATTCTTAAATCAGAATTTGAAGCGGATGAATAGAGCTTCTTCATTGTGTATGGATCTTAAATAAAAATCGCCAGAAGGCAAAAACAAAAACATAAATAATTTATGTCAGAATTTAAACCAAAAAGACTGATTGCTGCTGCAAAAACATTAAATGTTGGCACAGGAACGATCATCGACTTCTTAAGAGGTAAAGGCTTCGAAGTCGAGGATAAACCAACCACTAAATTGGATGAGGATATGTATGTAACCTTGTTAAGTGAATTTGGTGATGCTAAATCATTGAAAGAAACGGCAGATAATATTCAGTTGGGAAACAAGAACAAGAATATCAAACTTGAACTTACAGCAGATGGCAAAACAAAAACTGTAGAAGTAAAGGATGAGCCTGTTGATAGGCCTAAGGTTGAATTAACCGGTCCTAAAGTGGTTGGGAATGTTGATTTGGATAAAAAACCGACCCATAAAGATGTAGAACCTAAAGTTGAAAAACTTGCTTCAAAACCTGTAGAAGTAAAGGATGAGCCAGAACTGGACAAAATAGAAAAAACCAAATTAACTGGTACTAAGGTAGTTGGCAATATTAATGATGAGTCTAAAGCAAAGGAAGAACCTAAAGAAGAAAAGCTTGATGAAAAGCCTGAAGAGGAGCCTAAAAAAGAGAAGCCTTCAGTAGGGGAGCCGAGTGAAGTAAAGGGGGGTAAAAGTGATGCGCAAGAATTTATTGAAACTAAACGGGTCGCGTTACAAGGAACAAAGGTCTTAGGGAAAATTGTGCTTGAAGAGAAAAAACCAAAAGAAAAGAGCGCAAGTGGTGAGGATGCTAAACGAAAGAGAAAACGTTTTAAGAAGAGTGCTAAAATTGATCCTAAAGCTTCACGAACGGTAAAGTCTAAGCAACAACGACCTGAAGATAGAGTCGTGAGTGAGAAAGAAATTGAGGAAAAGCTGAAAGCTACAATGGCCAAATTACAAGCGGCTACCTCAGGTAAGAGTAATCGTGCGAAATTAAGAAGAGCTAAACGTCAAGGTATTCAGGAAGCTGAAGAAATAAAGGCAGAAGAACAAAGTGCGGAAGACAAAAAAATCAAAGTTACTGAGTTTATTACGGTTAGTGATATTGCTCATATGTTGGATGTAAACCCTACTGAAATTATTACGAAGTGTTTCACACTTGGAGTAATGGTGTCTATTAATCAGCGTTTAGATGCGGAAATTATAGAGTTAATCGCAGATGAATATGGTTACGAAATTGAGTTTATTTCTGCTGCAGATACAGAAGATTTTGAAGAGGAAGTTGATTCAGAAGAAGATTTAGCGCCGAGAGCTCCTGTAGTAACTATTATGGGGCACGTGGATCATGGTAAAACATCCTTGCTGGATTATATTCGTGAAGCAAATGTTGCTGATAAAGAGGCTGGAGGTATCACCCAGCATATCGGGGCCTACGAGGTCGGCTTAGAGAAAGGCAAAATAACATTCTTAGATACTCCTGGTCACGAAGCATTTACAGCAATGCGAGCTCGTGGTGCCAAATTAACAGATATCGCTGTAATCGTTATTGCGGCAGATGATGACATTATGCCACAAACCAAAGAGGCAATTAGCCATGCGCAGTCTGCAGGCGTGCCTATGATTTTTGCGATTAATAAAATCGATAAACCAGGAGCAAATCCTGATAATGTGAAAAACCAATTATCTCAAATGAATTTAATTATTGAGGAATGGGGTGGTAAATACCAATCACAAGATTTATCCGCAAAAATGGGAACAAACGTGGATTTGTTGCTTGAAAAGATTATTCTAGAATCCGAATTGCTTGAACTTAGAGCAAATCCGGATAAGGCGGCTTCAGGAGCAGTGATTGAAGCTTCATTAGATAAAGGTCGTGGATATGTAGCTACCATGCTCGTTGACGGTGGCACACTTAATGTCGGAGATTTTCTTGTTGCAGGATCTTGCTCCGGAAAAGTGAAAGCTATGTTTAACCACAAAGGAGAGAAAGTGGAAAATATAGGTCCAGCACAACCCGTTCAAATATTGGGCCTGGATGGAGCTCCTGCAGCAGGTGAACGTTTTAAAGTTTTTTCAACTGAACAAGAAGGTAAATCAATGGCTTCTAAACGGAGTCAATTGGAAAGAGAGCATGGTCTGAGAACGCAGAAACATATTACACTTGATGAGATTGGAAGACGTCTTGCTTTGGGTACATTCAAGGAGTTGAATGTAATTGTTAAAGGTGATGTGGATGGTTCTATTGAAGCACTCTCAGATTCATTACAAAAACTATCTACGGAAGAAATTCAAGTAAATATTTTACACAAAGGCGTAGGAGCAATTTCTGAATCAGATATCATGTTGGCTTCTGCATCGGATGCAATTATCATTGGTTTCCAAGTTCGTCCTTCCCCTCAAGCTCGAAATGTAGCAGAACACGAAGGCGTAGAAATCAGATTGTACTCCGTAATATACAAAGCTATTGAAGAAATTACCGCTGCGATGGAAGGAATGTTGGAGCCTACTATCGAAGAAAAAATAACAGGTAATCTTGAGGTTCAAGAAGTATTCAAAATCACTAAGGTGGGAACTGTTGCTGGTTGTATGATGACAGACGGAAAAATCAAGCGAGATCATTTGGTTCGTGTGATTAGAGATGGCATCGTGCTACATGCAGGCAAGTTGGCCTCATTGAAACGATTCAAAGACGATGTAAAAGAAGTTGTTTCTGGTCAGGATTGTGGTCTTCATATCAAGAATTTTAACGATATCCAAGAAGGAGATGTTATTGAAGCTTATACTGAGGTTGAGATCCAAAGAACCTTATAAAATATTGTAAGATTATATTAACTAGGTGAAATAGTACGTTATTAAGAACTATGACAAAAGTTGTTGGAAGTATAGTGAAAAGCGCTCTAAAATCTTTGTTGACCTTGGTCTTTTTGTTATTACTCATGACAACGAGTAGGGCACAGAATTTCGAAGTTGGCGCTTGGATGGGAGGAGCTAATTATTTTGGTGATCTCAACTCAAATGCTAGCTTTTCTATGATTCGTCCTGCAGGAGGAGTTTTTCTCAGAAACAACTTCAATACAAGATGGGTTCTTAAAAGCTCTATTTCCTTTGGTCAATTAACATTTGATGACAAAAAATCTTCAAATAGTTTTAATCGCCAACGTAATCTTCATTTTAAGTCGAACGTGGGAGAGATAGCAGCCATGTTGGAATTAAACTTCTTGGAGTTTAATAAGAAAAAGAAACAGCAATGGTTCAGTCCTTACTTTACCATTGGATTTGCTGCTTTTTACTTCAACCCACAAGCTGAGTTTCAAGGCGAGTGGTACTACCTTCAACCTTTAGGAACAGAAGGCCAAAACGATCCAAGCTATTCAAATTTAGATAAATATAGAATAGTAAACTTTGCTATACCCATTGGAGGCGGATTGAAATTTAGTGTGGGTAGAAATTGGAATGTTGGAATCTTCGGGGATATAAGAATTGCATTTACTGACTATTTAGATGATGTAAGTGGAGTATATGCTAGTCCATTATCCTTTGACCAAGGTTCTACCGGACTAGCTTACGCGCTCAGTGATCGCTCGGGAGAAATAGGTGAGCCAATTGCAGAGCCAGGTAAACAGCGAGGAACATCCGCAAAAAATGATTTTTATTTGTTTGCTGGGGTTTCCGTTTCCTACACTATTTTTAGACTTAAATGCCCAACACCAGGAGCAGTCAGGTGAAATGATTAACTTTACAAAGCGATCCAAGTAACATGAGTCTGAAAGAATCAATAAATTTAGAAAATCTACCTGAACATATCGCTATTATCATGGATGGTAATGGTAGATGGGCTAAGGAAAAAGGAAAGAATAGAATTTTTGGACACAAAAATGGAGTTAAATCAGTTCGTGAAGTCAGTGAAGCCTGCGCTGAACTTGGCGTTTCTTTCTTAACACTTTATGCATTTTCTTCAGA
>JADHRO010000042.1 GCA_016777395.1 Chitinophagales bacterium
TATATGATATCAATACCCTATCGTGGGATGAAAAGATGCTGAAGGAAATGAATATTCCTAAATCAATGTTGCCTGAAGTAAGAAATTCATCTGAAATATATGGCCACACAACAAAGGATCTATTCGGCGATGAAATCCCTGTTGCGGGAATTGCTGGAGACCAGCAGGCTGCATTATTTGGTCAAGCTTGCTTTGCCAAAGGAATGGCAAAAAATACTTATGGAACAGGTTGTTTTATGTTGATGAATACGGGCGATGAAAAAGTGGACTCCCCCTCTGGTTTGTTAACGACTATAGCATGGGGAATAGATGGGAAAGTATCATACGCATTAGAGGGAAGTGTCTTCATTGCAGGAGCGGCTATTCAATGGTTAAGAGATGGTTTGGGTCTTATCGAAACCGCTGCAGATAGTGAAACGATGGCAACAGAAACTGAGGATAGTGATGGAGTTTATGTAGTTCCTGCTTTTGCAGGCCTAGGAGCGCCATATTGGGATATGTATGCAAGGGGTGCTATTTTTGGCTTAACTCGAAGAACAAGCAACAAGCATTTTGTTCGAGCAACTCTCGAGTCTTTGGCGTATCAGACCAAAGATGTTTTGAATACCATGGAGCTGGACTCAGGGATTCACCTTGACACCTTGAGGGTGGATGGAGGAGCATGCGCAAATAATCTCTTGATGCAATTTCAAGCAGATATTTTAGATACTCCTGTAGAACGACCAAAAATAATTGAAACCACCGCTCTAGGTGCTGCTTACCTAGCGGGCATAGCGGTGAATTTTTATAAACAAGAAGAAATTACTGAAAATTGGCAGCTTGATAAGCAGTTTAGTGTGTATATGGATAATCAAAGTCGAGAGAACAAATATGCCGGTTGGCAAAAAGCTGTAGAGCGTTGCAAAGGATGGATTGATAAGGAATAACAAGCATGCAGATTGAAAGCAAGAAAACACAAGAAAAGTTTTGCATTATGGGTGCTGGGCTTATTTTCCCTAACTTGCTATTCCAAAGTAAACTCAATGATTGATCAAGTTCAACTGAATTTTAATCCAAGTACACTTTTTTTATTGAATTGCATACTAGGATTCATTCTATTCGGCGTATCGTTAGATTTAAAATGGCAAGATTTCAAGCGGATTTACAAAATGCCAAAGGAAGTTCTTGTTGGTTTGTCTGGACAGTTACTGATTCTACCCTTACTTACTGCCGGTCTCATTTTTTTAATTAAGCCGCAAGCAAGTTTGGCCTTAGGAATGATATTGGTTGCTAGCTGTCCTGGAGGAAATCTATCTAACTTCATGACACACCATGCGAAGGGGAATACCGCCTTATCTGTTACCCTTACTACTTTAGCTACAGGTTTAGCGGTATTTTTTACACCACTTAATTTTTTTCTTTGGGGAAATCTGCTCCCCGAAACGAGTGCTTTAATGAAGGAGATAGATATTCCTTTATTGAGTATTATGTTAAACGTATTTCTCTTGATCGCCTTGCCACTTAGTATAGGGCTCTGGGTCAGCCATAAATTTCCGCGGTTTGCTTGTAGAGTGAAAAAACCGATGAAATACTTTTCTCTTGGCTTCTTCTTCATCTTTATTATTTTGGCTTTTGCCGCTAATTTCTCCTACTTCTTAGAATATATTCATGTGGTGTTCTTCATTGTCTTTATGCATAATGCTGTTGCATTTTTAGGAGGATATGGTTTAGGCAGGCTATTTGGCTTCAGCCAAGCAAATAAACGAGCGATCACATTAGAAGTGGGATTGCAAAACTCGGGCTTAGGATTAATTTTAATCTTTAACTTTTTTAATGGTTTGGGTGGAATGGCTATCATTGCAGCCTTTTGGGGGATTTGGCACATCATTTCAGGATATACACTCGCTCAATTTTGGAGCAAGCGATAATAGAATCAAAAGCAAATTCGTTTAGAGTGTACTATGCGATTGCTTTTCATTTTCTTTTTAGTGTTAAATATAGCTCGAGCTACAACTATGTATGAGGGCGATGGATTTATATTAAGCTTGGAAGAAGAGGATCATTTCATATTACTTCCAAAGGACCAAGTTTTAAAATTTAACTATTCAGGCAACTACCATATTAGAATGGATAGTTTGATTTTAACAACTGACTACACTTCAGGGCAATCGAAAATATTGGCAATATATACAGTTAATGATTTGCAGCTGACAGCAAGATATATGCAAATGGACATGCAAAAAATGCTACCAAAAAAATTATATTTTCGTCGGGAGATTTTTGACAATGGAGCGACAAAGCGAGAAATTTATTGGGAGGATTATCCGAGTAGATCATATATCGCGTATATTTTCAATCAAGATAGTCAACCCTTAACTATAAGCGCTTATCAAAATGGTGTGAAAGACGGGAGAGAGCTACTCTTTTATGCTAATGTCCATAATACTATTCGTGCCGTGCTGCATTATAAGCGAGGGGTGCTATCCAACAAATCATATTACTATGAGCTTGTAGAAGGCGATTTTTCTAAAGTTAAGCTTGTGAAAGTAGAGACGTATTCACACGGTCACTTGAAGAAAACTAAAATGCCTGAAGCTCAACCAGTTTTTTATATAAGCCATTTTTAGCCATTAAGCTTATGTGATTTCCTTTTTCGACAATCACACCTTTTTCCATAACCACAATCTCATCGGCATACTGGATGGTTGATAGCCTATGGGCAATTACAATAGATGTTCGATTGCGCATCAATTTATTCAGTGCTTCTTGCACCAATTTTTCGGACTCGGAGTCAAGTGCTGAGGTGGCTTCGTCAAGGATGAGTATTGGAGGGTTCTTAAGGATAGCGCGGGCTATAGTCAAGCGTTGCCGTTGACCACCACTCAGATTCATTCCCCTATCTCCTATTACGGTGTCATAAGCTTTGGGCATTTGCATGATGAATTCATGCGCGTTTGCAATCTTTGCTGCCTCAATGATGTCTGCTTGCGTAGCATTAAAACCAAATGCAATATTGTTGGCAATTGTATCATTAAAAAGTAACGCCTCTTGAGTCACAACTCCCATCAAACTTCGCAAATCTTTCTTTTTACAGTTGCGAATATCTTTCCCATCAATTCTAATTTGACCAGTATTCACATCATAGAATCTAGGCAACAAATCAGCTAAGGTAGACTTGCCAGCTCCAGAAGGACCAACCAAAGCAATCATATCTCCCTTTTTTACGGTCAGACTTACCTCATGAACAACAGGCTCATTGTCAAACTTATTATATGAAAAATTTACTTTGTCAAATTCAATAATACTATTGAAATTTGTTATTTCCTCAGCTTCAGCGATTTCTAAAATTTCATCACGAGCATTCATTATTTTATCTATTCGCTGCATAGCCCCTAATCCTTTTTGAAGGGTATAGAATGCTCCAGAAAAACTTTTTGCAGGTGCAATTAAAGAGGCAAACATGAGCAGGTAAACTACGAATACCGAGTCCTTAATATTTCCAGATAAAACCTCATTTCCTCCAAACCAAATGATACTTGAAAACACAGCAATAGATAAGAACTCCGTAAGTGGAGAAGATAAAAACCGCTTGCGCAATACCCGATTCATCAAATGGAAAAAGTTGTTGCTTTCTTTATCAAATTGCAGCATTCTATATTTTTCGGCTGTAAAAGCTTTTACAATGCGAATGCCACTGATAGTTTCATCGTATAGTGAAGCTATTTGCCCAAGTTTTTGCTGGCCTTCAAATGAAGGTTTCTTTAATGATTTACCTAAAGCTCCAATCATAAAAGCAATGACTAGAATAAGTAGAAAGACAAATAGAGTAAGCTTATAGCTTATGGCAAAAAGTACAATTAATGAGATGATAATGGTTAGCGGTTCTTTAACTAATACCTCCAAAATATTTAAAACACCGTGCTCAACCTCAATCACATCTGCGGTTAAAGAACTTATTAAATCTCCCTTTTTACTCTTATTATAATAGCTTAATGGAAGGTTCAGTATCTTATTATTTAATTGAATACGAATATCACGAACTACGCCATTTCTAATGGGAGCTAAAAAATATTGAGCCAAAAAGCGAAACAAGTTCTTTAAAAAGAAGACGGTGGTAATAGCAATGGCTAGGAAAATTAATCCCGCCTCTCTGCTGCTGTATTGTTCTATTTGTAATGTGACTAAGTAGTTCAGATAATCTTTAAGTGCATCAATACTAAAAGCCAATTCGGGAGCTTGGTTGACCGCCTTATCAGGATGAAAAATAATATCCAAGAATGGCATGACTATAGTCAATGAAAACACACTAAAAATAACATATAGAATGTTGAATACGACATTTAAACCGATATTGAATTTATAATTTGTAAGATACTTGCTAAACGCCTTTATTTCCCTCATTTGTACTACAAAGATATTTATATTTCACTTTGTTTGTATTCCAACGTATTTTTGTGCCACAGATTTTATGCTTATGGAAAATAGAAGACAACATAAAATGGCGTCATTGCTCAAACAAACCCTGGGAGATATTTTTATGAAAGATCTTCGAGGACACATAGGGAGTGGGGTATTAGTGAGTATTACTAATGTAAAAACCAGCCCAGATTTAGCAACGGCTAAGTTTTACTTAAGTGTTTTTGGTGCAGCGGTGCCACAAGAAATAGTTGATATGCTAAATGCCACTTCCTATGAATGGAGGAGGAAATTGGGCGCAGAACTTAAACATCATTTAAGAAAGTTGCCTGAAATAGAGTTTTTCTTGGATGATACCTTAGAGTATGCTCAAAAAATGAACGAATTATTTATCAAATTAAATAAAGAGGACAAGGAGTGATGCAGACTGCCTTTGCAATTGCCATACGTTACTTATTCTCTTCAAAAAGCACGAATGCAATAAATATCATTTCCTATATTTCCATGATAGGAATGGGCTTAGGGGCTATGGTTTTGGTTGTCCTGTTATCGGTTTTCAATGGTTTTGAGGATTTAGTGATTCAATTGCAGGGTAGTTTTTATGCCGATATTGAAATTGATAAGACAACGGGCAAAGTATTTCAAGCAGACGATGTTTTTATTGAAAAAATAGAAAACATCGAAGGCATTGAAACCTATGCATTGGTTTTAGAAGAAAATGCATACGTGAGTTATGATGGCAAATCAACAGTGGCAAAAGTAAGGGCGTATGATGACCGGTTTTATTCGGTTAATACTATTGCGGACTATATAATCGAAGGTTCAGCAGAATTACAGCACGATGGTCAGTACTTTGCCTTATTGGGTGCAGGAGTTTATTATCATATAAACGCGAGCAACAATCAACCCATTTCAATAGCCATACCTAAAAAAGGTAAAACTAACGCAATCAATGTCTCTCAGTTGTTTGCAAGCGCTCAAATTTTACCCGGAGGCGTTTTCGGTATTCAGAATGAGTTTGATAATTCCTACCTCATTACTTCTTTGGCCTTTTTAAGTGACTTACAAGGATTTAAAAATGAGGTATCAAGCATAGAGTTGAAAGTAAAAGAGGGCTTTGATGATAAAGCGGTAATAAATAATATCAATCAAGTACTTGGACCAGAATTTGAAACTACAACCCGCGTGCAGCAGAATAAATCCTTGTATCAAGCTATGCAAGCCGAAAAATATGCCATGATTGCCATTCTATTTTTGGTTTTATTAATTATTTCATTTACGATAGTTGGGGCTTTATCGATGTTAGCTATGGAGAAGAAGCTAGATATTTCTATCCTAAAAGCGATGGGGGCGAGTGATGGGTTTATATTCAAGGTCTTTATGTATCAAGGGGTTTTTGGTTCGTTAATAGGAGCCGTGGTTGGCGCCGTTTTAGGAGTCCTTATCGTGGGAGCGCAACAGTTGTTTGGCTTAGTTACTCTCGGAGGGAATGGGGGGTTTGTAATTGAAGCGTATCCAGTAAAATTGGAGGCACCTGATGTCCTTCTGGCATTTACCCTTATTACTATTATCAGTCTTATAGCATCTTGGTTGCCAGCAAGTCGGGCGGCAAAAGGAAAAATGCTATTTGTGAAGTACTAGATAACCGATTACTATAGATTTGGATTAAAGTCCACCACCTAAATCGGGCTTATTTTCGACTAACAAATTGAAAATATGACCTTAGGGATTTGTTAATCAACTCACAAAGAAAGAAGCGCGCACTTCTGTGTAGAAACAAAAAGAAAGTTAAAGCTAGAAATTAGGACAAGCGGTCATTGTATTTATTCGCTTTTCCCAACCCCCAACATAGCTTAAGCCAAGCTCAAACCCTCCTCTAGAAAAGCTTGCATTGGTAAACTGGGATACATTGATGTCATAGGCAATACCTATGTCCAAGCCATGGAAATTGACTCCGGTAAGCAAGGAGATGGACTCACTATTAATTCCATTGTTATTGCTTGCATTTAAGCCACCAACCATCCGGTATAATGCGCCAAACCTGAAGGCATTGCCACTTGGGTCTCTATCATCAAATATATAGCGAATATCTGTACCATATAAAGTTTCAATATTCTGTCCTTGAAACTGAAGCAAAAACTTAGGGAGCACATCAAAGTTCTTTGAAACAGGGAAATTCACTCCAGAATGAACGGAATATTTAATAGGTAGTTTAGCATCATCAATACCTAAAGATTCATTCGGTTGATTGACGTGTTGAGCACTAAAACCTCCATATGCAGTCGTTCTTTTATTTTTTCCTCGCATAAAATAAAGAAGGCCAGCACTTGCATCGAAAAAAGTATAATTTTGATTGAGCTGAGCTAAATAGGCCGGGTTGTCCTGTATGATTGTCGCATCATAGTTAATCCCATTCCATTGATTTCCAAAGCGCAAATTATCAATACCAAAACTTCTTTGTATCATATCGGCCTGTAAACCAATGGAGAGATAATGCCGCCCCCATTGATCTAGATTCTGCATATAACTCAAGGCTAACCCAACTCTAGTTGTACCATAATTTGAAGCAGCAGCCTTGTCGTTCATCATCTCTAATCCGATACCTAAGGCGTTCTTTTTAATCGGAATACGAAAATCAAAAGCGGCTGTCATCGTTCGGAATTGATTAGTGGATTCATCCCGCAAGACCTCACCCCATTGACTTCTGTATAAAAAACTTGCTCGATAATTACCATTCATAACTCCTGTCAAAGCTGGATTTAGCTGCAAGGGGGCTGTATAAAACTGCGTTAAATGCGGATCTTGAGCTTGGGAAGCAAATACAGTTAAACAGAGGCAAAATAGCGTAAGGAGTTTTTTCATAAGAAAACGAATTTACAAAAAACGCGGTAATTAAATTAGTATTGATAAAATTTAATCTAAAACTATAAACGCATCGAATTAGTAGCTTTATTGTCTTAAATTATGGATAAAGGGGTAATTAATCCAAAAGGATAACTATTTTTGAAGTCAAATTTTAACTTTATCATGTATAGAACACATCATTGCGGAGATCTTAGAATAGGGCATATTGGACAAGAAGTTAGTCTAGCAGGTTGGCTGCATAAATCCAGAGATTTGGGAGGAATGACCTTTGTGGATTTAAGAGATCGATATGGCAAAACACAATTGGTTTTTAATATGGATACCGACAAGGAATTGTGCGCTTCGGTGCGCAAAATGGGTAGAGAAAGTGTATTACAAATTAAAGGAAAGGTAAGGGAGCGAAGCAGTAAGAACACCGGAATGGCTACAGGCGATATCGAGATTGAAGTGGCTGAGCTCCTCCTATTAAATAGCGCAAAGACTCCCCCCTTCACTATTGACGACAATACGGATGGTGGAGAAGAATTAAGGATGAAATATCGTTACTTAGACATTCGAAGAGACAAAGTTCGAGAGAATTTAATCTTTAGGCACAAAGTGAGCTTGGAAGTCAGAAAATACTTGAGTCAATTAGAATTTGTAGAAATTGAAACACCATACTTAATTAAGTCAACTCCGGAAGGCGCTCGCGACTTTATAGTTCCTTCTCGAATGAATCAAGGTTTATTCTATGCATTACCGCAATCACCTCAGACTTTTAAGCAATTACTGATGGTAGCGGGCATGGACAAGTATTTTCAAATTGTAAAATGCTTCAGGGATGAGGATTTACGAGCGGATAGGCAACCAGAATTTACGCAAATTGACTGTGAAATGTCCTTCATCGAGCAAGAGGATATATTGAATGTATTTGAAGGCTTAACTCGCCATTTGTTGAAGGAATTAAAAGCGGTTGACGTGCAAGAATTTCCTCGAATGACTTATGACGATGCTATGAGAAAGTACGGGAATGACAAACCGGATATCCGATTTGGAATGGAGTTTGGAGAATTAAATGATATTGCACAGCACAAAGAGTTTAAGGTATTTAATGCTGCCGAGTTAGTTGTTGGTATCGCAATACCTGAAGGGAATACTTATTCTCGAAAGGAAATTGACAAGTTGATTGACTGGGTGAGACGTCCGCAAGTTGGTGCGCTTGGTATGGTATACGTGCGATGTAACGAAGACGGGAGTTATAAATCTTCAGTAGATAAATTTTATGATCAAGGGGATTTGGCAAAATGGGCAGAACGGACTGGGGCAAAAGCGGGAGATTTGATTGCTGTGCTGTCTGGCGACAAGCATAAGGTAAGGGCCCAACTAAGCGCTTTACGCATGGAAATGGCCGTACGCTTGGGTTTGAGAAAAGCGGATGAGTTTGCTCCATTATGGGTCCTAGATTTCCCTTTACTGGAGTGGGATGAAGATACTGAAAGATTTCACGCAATGCATCATCCATTTACTTCACCAAAAGTTGAAGATATGGCTAAATTAGATACTGATCCAGGGTCAGTGCGAGCAAATGCTTACGACCTAGTCTTAAATGGCAACGAAATTGGTGGTGGATCAATCAGAATTCATGATAAAGAAATGCAAGCGTTGATGTTTAAGCATTTAGGCTTTACTCCAGAAGAAGCACGAGAGCAATTCGGTTTCTTAATGGATGCATTTGAATATGGCGCACCCCCACACGGTGGACTCGCTTTTGGCTTAGACCGCTTGGTCGCCATATTGGGTGGACAAGAATCTATTAGAGATTTCATTGCCTTTCCCAAAAACAATGCAGGAAGAGATGTCATGATAGACTCGCCAAGTGTTATTGATCCAGCACAGCTTAAAGAATTAGGGATTGATTTGAAATAGTGTAAATTTACGATTCAAGCCTAAATTATGACTCCACTTGTAATCGTTATAACTATTTGCGCGTACTTCCTTTTCCTTATGGGGATAGCGCAGCTCACTAAAGGCAGAGCAGATAATGCAGCTTTCTTTTCGGGAAACAAAGAATCAAGATGGTATTTAGTGGCATTTGGAATGATAGGAGCTTCACTTTCTGGGGTGACTTTCCTTTCGGTACCCGGGCAAGTAGAAGGCAATTCTTTCGCTTATATGCAAATGGTAGTTGGGTATTTACTGGGTTATACTTTCATTGCTTTAGTGCTGCTACCGATGTATTATAAACTTAATCTAGTTTCAATTTACCAATATTTAGAAACTCGTTTTGGCGCGGCCGCACATCGCACAGGTTCAGCTTTCTTTTTGTTAAGTAGAATTATTGGTGCTGCATTCAGACTTTTTTTGGTAGCAGGTGTATTGCATTACTTTTTATTTGCGCATTATGACGTACCCTTCATTTTTACAACAATAATAACAGTAACTCTTATTTGGGTTTACACCTTTCAGGGGGGGATTAAGACCATCGTGGTGACAGATACTTTGCAAACCTCGTTTATGATTTTTGCATTGATTTTTGCTACTTACTATATCATGAAAGAGTTAAATCTTTCCTTTGGAAGTATTTGGGATCAAGCAGCATCACTAGGATATACGAAAGCCATTTTTTTAGAAAACTTCGCAGAAAGCAAGCAACATTTTTTCAAACAATTTTTTAGTGGAGCATTGATTGCTTTGGTCATGACTGGTTTAGATCAAGACATGATGCAAAAGAACTTGACTTGTAAGAATGTGAAAGAAGCCCAAAAAAATATATTCAGTATGAGCGTTATGCTGATACCCATCAATTTTTTATTTTTATGCTTAGGCGCATTTCTCTTTATTTACGCCAATAGCAAGGGAATTGTTCTTCCAGCTAGAGCAGATTACCTCTTTCCAGAGATTGCCTTAAATCATTTTCCAGTAACAGTAGGAATTATTTTTTTATTGGGTTTAATTGCAGCAGCATACTCTAGTGCAGATTCAGCACTCACTTCATTGACAACTGCTTTTTGTGTCGATTTCTTAGGCATGCACAAACAAGAAAAATCTACAGATAAAGCGACCCGCCTAAAAGTACATGTCGCTTTTTCACTGATTATTATACTGGTGGTTTGCTTGTTTGATAGCTTAGGGGATGAGAGTGTAATTTCTAATATTTTTAGATTTGCGGGGTATACCTATGGTCCATTATTAGGTTTGTTCATATTTGGATTGTTTACTAAATTTAAGGTGCGCGATAAATTCATCCCTATGGTATGCTTTATTTCTCCGGTATTGACTTATCTGGCTTCAGCATATTCTCCTGATCTTATAGGGTATACTTTTGGGTATGAATTGCTCCTACTTAACGGTGGACTTACTTTTCTTGGCCTTTTGGCTATTACACAGTTCAACAAAAAATTAGATTAACAAATGACGAATAAACCAGTTAAAAGTTGGACCGAAGTTCAAGCGAAATCCAGTTGGACCATGTTCAAAGTAATGAGTGAATTTGTAGAAGGCTTTGATCGTATGGAAGAGATTGGCCCATGCATTTCTATCTATGGTTCTGCGAGGACGAAAGTTGAGGATAAATATTATAAAATGGGGGTTAAGGTAGCCGAACGATTGGTGGAGGAAGGTTATGGGATTATAACCGGAGGGGGTCCAGGAATTATGGAGGCAGGCAATCGTGGCGCTCAAAATGCAGGAGGAAAATCTGTTGGTTTAAATATCGATTTACCTTTCGAACAGTTTTCTAATCAATACATTGATCATGATAAAAATATAATGTTTAATTACTTCTTTGCAAGAAAAGTCATGTTTGTTAAATATGCGCAAGCGTTTGTTTTGCTTCCAGGGGGTTTTGGGACAATGGACGAACTCTTTGAAACGTTAACCTTAGTTCAAACCAAAAAAATTGATCGAGTACCTATTATATTAATGGGAAAAGAGTTTTGGGGAGGAATGTTAGACTGGATAAAGAGCACTATGTCGGAAAAATATAAAACGATTAGCACCCAAGATCTTGAGCTCATTCATCTTACGGATGATGTGGATCAGGTTGCCAACATAATTATTGATTTTTATGCAAATTCAAGCTTGCGTCCAAATTTTTAAACCATGAAAAACGCAAGACTGCAAATCTTTGCTGATACTATTAAGCTAACTCATCAATTGCGTGTTTTTTATGCATCAAAACTGTAAGATACGGGCCTAAGCAACCAGCTCGTTATCTTGCACTTTACACGACACTTAGGCACCTACATTGGCCATTTGATTTGGCTTTGCAAGCTACACGGAATAATGGCTGTTTAAAATAACTCAAACTTCATCAGTCGACACTCTAACTTCCCATTAAACAACTTAATTTTTGCAGCTGTTCTTAGGCCTATGTGCTTACGTGCTTCTACATTGCTTGAGATAATCCAGGCCGTCCAACCGGTATAGTGATGCTTAAGGTGGTCCCCAATCCGCTGATAAAACTCATTGATATGCTCATCTTTTATCCGTTCGTCATAGGGCGGATTCAAAAATAAAACACCTTCTT
>JADHRO010000043.1 GCA_016777395.1 Chitinophagales bacterium
ATAGTAACGCCTGGACAATGTTTACGAATCATCCGAATAGTGGCTGCCCATACTTTTGCTCCACCATCTTTTAAATCATCCCGGTCTACACTCGTGATTACAGCATGCTTTAAACCCATCAATTTAACAGATTCTGCTACACGAAAAGGTTCCATGACATCTACTGCTTCGGGTTTCCCTGTTTCTACATTACAGAACTGGCAAGATCTTGTACAAACATTACCCAAAATCATTAAAGTGGCGGTACCTTCGCCCCAGCACTCTCCTTGATTTGGACAATTACCACTTTGGCATATGGTATGCAGATCATGCTTTGCAACGTTCTTCAAGACATCCGAAGATTGTCTTCCTGAAGGAAGTTTCACCTTCAACCATTCTGGCTTTCTAATTCGTTCTGCTTTCTTTGTGATACTCATTATTGTTGCAAATATAAGATTCTTATTAATGCTAAACTACAAATGTCCCTTGGAGGTTCATCGCTGATTAAATTCTTGCAACCATTGCATTTGCTCCTCTGTATCTGGAATCTTACATTCTCGATGCTGCGAAACATGTTCCATGGCTTCTTGTGTGCCCATACCAAGGGCACAGAGCAAAGATACAGCGAGTATTCCCGTGCGACCAACTCCTGCCATACAATGAATACCTATTGATTTACCAGCAATTACTTCATCGCTCAAGAACCGGATGAGTTTTTTAAAATTATCCGGGGATGCTGGCGTATTAAAATCTTGAATCGGAAACTCCTCTAACTTAATATTTAAAGCCTCATATGTTTTTCTTTGATTTTTTAAGGCGTGAACATTATTCTCTGACTCACTTAATAAGTTGACAACGATTTTTACACCCAGCGTATTCAAGTATTTGACAGCAAAGTCCTTAACACGATTATTTAAAGGGCCAGCGAAGGCATAGATCTGTCCATCTTGTCTGGTTGGGATATGATAAATTTTGAAGTTCATTGCCTTGATTTTACTTGCATAAAGTTTTACTAGTTTAATTTAACTTTAAACCGGCAAATCAGTATTTTTGTGCAAAATACAAAGCAAATGCCAACAGTTCAATTAATAATGCCAAAATTAGGCGAAAGTATCATAGAAGCAACAATCCTTTCATGGAATAAGCAGGTAGGGGATATGGTTGAAATGGATGAAACCGTATTGGAAATTGCAACGGACAAAGTCGATAGTGAAGTACCGAGTGAAGTTGCCGGTAAAATTACTAAGCTCTTATTCAATGAGGGCGATGTTGTTCCCGTTGGCACGGCAGTTGCAATGATTGAAACTGAAAGTGTTGATAACACCAATGAAACTCCAATAGTATCTGAGCCAGTTGAAACTGCGGCTCAAGCCGTTGAGGAAACAGTCCAAGTTGCTCAAGCACAGGTAAATAGTGAACCTTTAGATGCCAGCGCAGGCAGTCGTTTTTACTCTCCACTGGTGATGAGTATGGCTAAAGAGGAAGATATTTCTATGCAAGAGTTAGAAAGTATAGCTGGATCAGGTAAAGATGGGCGAGTGACAAAACGAGATATGCAAAGCTTCTTGCAGAATAAGGGCGTATCCATTCAACCTGTGCCTGAGCAAAGTCAAGCGCAAGTCAATCCAACTCCCCCTGTGAAAGTTGATGAAAAAACCTCGGAAAAGACTCATACAGGAAATATAGAGATTGTTGCAATGGATAGAATGCGTAAAATGATTGCCAAGCATATGGTAAACTCTGTTCAAACTTCCCCACACGTTACTACTTTTGTTGAGGCAGATGTGACCAATATTGTAAATTGGAGAAACAAGGTGAAAAATAATTTTCAAGAAAGGGAAGGGGAGAAAATAACCTTTACACCTATATTCATTGAAGCTGTTGCTAAAGCTTTAAGGGAATTTCCTTACGTGAACTGCTCATTGGATGGAGAGAACATTATTTTAAAGAACGATATCAATATTGGAATGGCAGCTGCCTTGCCAAGTGGTAACTTGATTGTCCCAGTTATAAAAAATTGTGACCAACTCAACTTGGTTGGAATTACTAAAAAAGTAAATGATTTAGCTCAGCGTGCAAGAGAAAACAAATTAAAACCAGATGAGACTACTGGAGGAACATACACCTTGACCAATGTTGGTTCTTTTGGAAATGTAATGGGTACACCAATAATTAACCAGCCACAAGTTGGTATTCTAGCGGTTGGTTCTATTCAAAAAAAGCCCGTCGTATTAGAAACAGAAAATGGCGACGTGATTGCTATCAGGCATATGATGTTTCTATCACATTCTTATGACCACAGAATTGTAGATGGAGCCATGGGAGGTCGTTTTGTAAAACGGGTTGCTGATTTATTGGAATCATTTGATACAAACAGAGTAATTTAAAAAAGGGCATGAGAAAAAAAAATAGAGAAATAATACCTATTAAGAAAAAAGCCCTTACGGTTAATCTTGATTCGACTATATATGGTACTTTAGCTGAAATCGGTGCTGGTCAAGAAGTAGCTCGTAATTTTTTTAGAGTTGGCGCAGCTTCCGGAACAATCGCTAAATCGATGTCTGCATACGACATGGCATTCAGTGATAACATTTATGGAGAAGAAGAAGATGGTCGATATGTTAGTGAGAGCCGTTTGATGAAAATGCTTGATCATGAATACAGTTTACTTACGGAGCGCTTAGTGGGAGAGAAATCTGATAATTCCAAATTTTTTGCTTTTGCTAATACGGTTACCACCTTAAATTATGAAAAAACAAATCAACCGCATGGCTGGGTTGGGCTTCGATTTCAGGCAGAACCCAATGGTGCCCCAAACGATATTATCTTTCATATAAGAGTACATGATAATAATGCTATTCTGCAGCAACGTGTTTTGGGTGAAATTGGTATCAACTTAATTTATGGTGCCTACTACCACCAGGATGATGCAGAAACATTAGTAGAGTCATTGCAAGACAATTTAAGCACCAACCATTTAGAGGTGGATATGATTCGGATTTCTGGACCGAGTTTTAGTGATCTAGATAATCGATTACTCGGGATGCTTTTAGTGAAAATGGGATTTACCAATGCGACTATATTTGGCCCGAATAGAATGATGTATCAAGCCAAGGATTTCCTGTATAAAAAGAATATAATGGTCATTCGAGGAAGATATAGACCAATGACCTTACTCAATGAAGATATGCTAGAAAATGGCAAAAAAAGTTTTATTCAAGATGGCGTAAATAAAAATGATTTTACAGTATTGAGTGAAATGACGTTGAGCAACCTCTATAAGGGTGCAGAAGATCAAAGTAGAAAGGATTTCCTCGATAGAGCTGAAATCCTATGTTCTCTTGGCCACAATGTTATGGTTTCCAATTTCCACGAACATCACAAACTTGTAGAATACTTAGCGGAATGTAAAACCAAAAAAATCGGAATAGTTATAGGTATTTTAAACTTATTAAAAATCTATGGATTAAGTAACAATGAAGACCACTCCAAGAAAGTATTAAATTCTTTTGGTCAATTATTCGCACATGATGTTACGATGTACGCATATCCTTATCAGCGTTACAAAAATGGAGAGATTATAAGTGCTAAGAACTTACAAACATATCCAGAAATTGAGCATTTACACCAACACTTTATATCCAATGGATACATAAAGGATATATGTGAATTTGACGAAGATAAATTGCAAATATTCTCCGATGAAATTATTCAGCAGATTAAAGCTGGCAAGGATGATTGGGTAGATAAAGTACCTGAAAAAGTAGCTTTTTTAATTAAGAAAAATTGTTTATTCGACTATCCATGTGAATGGGTGCCTCCATCGAAGGATTTTAGTTTTGAATAAGTTCAAATCAATAATTATGCGTTTGAAATGAAAAAGTTTTGAATCTGGGCAATTTAATCGACTAGGCTCATTTCATGCCACATTGCTCACTTAGCAGGAAATAATATGACGAAAATTTAACTATAAAAATTTGCTTTTTTAAAAAAAGCCCTACTCAACCCGTGTTAACAAAATTATTTTGAGTAAATTAGACTATTATGAGTAATATTCTTTTACTTAAAAAATCCGTCAATTTATCTTTAATCTTCTTGTTTTCGTATTTTACGGTTCATATTTTATACCTGCTATTTACCTTTGCACTTGCCTACCTAATTGATTTACCTGACGTTACGTTTTATTTTGCCTATATCGATTATAATATAGAAGCCTTTACTAATTGGTCAAAGTTAAAAATTGTACTTCTATATGGGTTCCCAAATTTAATGATGCTATTGAGTGCAATTATTTTTTGGGTAGCCATGAAAAAGTTATCATTTAAGTATGATCCAAAGATGAAAAACTACCTGCTTTTGTCTATGGTCACTTGCTTAGCCTTCGTAATAGGTAATTTTATTGCAGCTCCATATACTGCCCACGGAATTGCTGTTGTTGCTTCTTGGTATTACATCAAGAAGGAAGTTCTATTCATTGTATGTACCTTGTTTTGGATAGCCATACCCGTAATCGGGTGGTGTTATTCAAAAACTTTTATGCGTGCTGCATACTCGAGAAGCTTTTTATCAACAAAATGGACTAGAATAGAGTTTCTGGCAAATACATTTTTATTGCCCTTTATGCTTGTTTCATTCTTTATGGCTTTACTTTTGATCCTATATCCTGGATATAATCTAGAATATTATTTTTCCATTGATTTTATAAGAGTCTTTTCACTTTTTGGTATTCTGATATTTATTATGATTTTCAACTTCAACAAACGATACATAAGTATTTCAAGTAACAGAGAACTTGAGAGGATAAATTACACCTTATTTTTTGTAGGCTTAATATCTCTAGCCATCATCTATTTGAGTTTATTTATTGTTTAAGTATCCATTTAACACTACTATTCATGCCATCATTACTCTTTCTTTGATCAGTTTTGCAAGACAAGCGTTGTGGATCTATACCTAATTTAAATAAGTAATCAAAAACGACAACGGAACGAAAAATAGCTAGTTCCGGATTTTTGCTTGATTTAACAGGGAAATGTCTACTATATAAATCAATGAGAATTCTATACTCTTTCTTATCAATTTTAGTATACTCATCCATATCTTGCGAGCCCAACAATATTAATTTTAACTCCCTATTATGTTGTAGAAATCGAGCCAATATTTGGATACTTAAACTGTCATTCAAGTGTAAAAAATCAGCAACATTTGATTTAAATTTTACTGCACTATATAATATGGACATATCAAAGCAGCTGTCTAGCTTGTATATAGGTTGACCATAAGTATAACTGTTTCCCGAGAAATAGATTTGCTTAAAACGGATATAATCATCCCAAGTATAATCTTTTAAAGTTTCATCTAGACCAGATGAGTCAAAATAAGTATAAAAAGATTCATCGGGTCGATTAAACATAGCAACTAGCTTAATTTTTGCTTGCTGAACCAAATAATCCAAATCTAAATCCATGAAATCTTCCAAATCGCTGGACTCAATTAAAACGGTCTGATAATTTAAATAAATTGGCGAGTCTTTCTTATTGATCAATCCGTGAATATGCATTGATAAACAATCCTTTAATCTTGATTTACTCGTGGGGCCATAAACAAACTTTATCGTTTCATCTATACCTCTTATTGTATAAGACTCATTATAAAAATTTTGAAAAGAGTTAGCGCCTAATCTTCCAAAAGAAAGATTGGGTGCTATGAAGGCTTGATTAAACGATTTAATATCAAGAGACTTTGTGGAAATACTTATCTTAGTTTTTGTAAATTCACTTGGACGCATCTTAAAATTCTGCCAATCGTAATAAGCTAATTTTACGATTGCAGCCTCTTCCAAACTGGATGACACCGAAGGTTTTTTTTCAAAAAGATGAAACAAAAAGGTTTTAAGTATTTGACTTAATCCTTTCTCATAACTTTGATGCCAAGCCTTACTCCATGCTATTGGCTCAAAGGCAGTTTCCTGGAAGGAAAAAGTTAACTGACGATCATTTGTGCTTGCTATTTCCTGAATTTCCAAACCTTCTGATTCAAAAAATTCCAGTATTAGCGTTTTTACTTCTCTAAAACTCGAATCATTCAACAATTGAAAAGCATTGTTGTGAAAAACAAATTTAGACTCATCCTCTATATAAAAATTAGAAAAGTAACTATCTGTGTAAAATATCTTTTGACTATATCCCATTGATATTAGAAATAGCACAACACTTATCCACCTTATCAATACCATACTTGAAAATGTTGTTTTTCTTTGTTGGCCTGTTTAAAAAAAACGATGCCCATTCTAAAAATATCTAAACTTAACTTCACTTTTTTATGCTGGAATATTTCATGCCAAGAATCCGTCATACCTTCGCTCCAATAAATATCATCAAAAACTAGAATAGTTGACTCTTCTATAAAGGGAAGGCAGCTATTAAAATAACGTATTACAGCTTCTTTATTGTGGTCTCCATCAATAAAAATTAAGGTATTTGCCAAGCCCGCTTTACATAAATCATCTAAAACAGTATCAAACCTAGCGTGAATAAAATGAATAGATTTACTATTCCCTATCTCTTGATATGCTTGACGGGTAACATCCAGTACTTGCTTATTGGCTTCGATTGTCTTAACATTAACAGCCGCATTAGATGATAGATAGGAGGTACTTATGCCTAGAGATGTACCCAACTCAATAACGCTGTGAATATTATTTTCTCTAATCAAACCATGTAAAACCTTGCCATATTTTGGGGGTAGGCCAACTTTGTTAGAAAAACTACTTGCAGACATCGTTCTTTTTCCAAGGCTTTGCGAGCCTTCTCCTGCATTTCCTTCCGTACTAACTTGAATCTTATTTTCCTGATAATATCGATTTAATTTATCTCGTAATAGCTTGTATTCCGAACTTTTATCTTCAAGAATTTGAGTAATAAAAGCAAAAACAAATGGAGAATGCGTTTTGAATTTACCCTTGGAGAACAAAGCATATTTTAGATAGTGCTTTAGAGCATGTATTTTTGCGGATAAGTTCAAATTGAATTATTATAAAAGTCACAAAGTTAAACCTATGAGACCAAGGCTACTATTTTTTATGCTATTATTTCATATTGAAACTGCGATTGGTTAAAAATAGCTCTACACATTGGTCCCATGGCTTATTTCTAAAGCCATTGAATTCTTAATCACAATAATTTTGGGAACATAGATAGATTGAAAAATCCGTATGTCCTAAAATATGAAATAGGACCTTAAAATTGATGTTGATATTGGATAGTGAAGTTTCTTGGTGCTTCCAAAATCCCAGGACGAGTAGTATACTCATTATTAAAAACATTTTTAATCACAAAGCTTACGTCAGATTTTTCCGACACAATAAAACGAAGTCTAGCATCAAACACCCATTCGCCATTTGGATTTCTTTCCCGATAATCTCGAACTCCCAATATCGCATTATTCGTTAGCGGGATATTGATCATATAGCTTGTATAATTGCTCGAAAAACCTAATGCAACAAAACCAATTGTTGCTTCAATATCAGCCTTAAAACTATGCTTATTTCGGTAGCTGATGTACTGATAAGTCTCTGGAAACAAGTTTCTTCTGCTTGAGTCTGGATTTAACAAAACTGGCTGCATATAAGTATATCCAGTAAGAAATGTAAATGGGTACCCAAATAATTTACCTTGGCCCAAGGCAGAGACTTCTATTCCCGAAATTCGAGCATCATCTTGGTTTTGTGCTTGGACTGCACCGGGAATAAGAGTAAAATCAATCAAATCAACATATTTGGTCACAAAACCTGCTAAATCAAAAAATCCTTGCCATGAGCCAACTTTAACGCCTTGCTTTATACCTATTTCAGCACTCCATCCATTTTCTGGTAAAAGGTTTGGATTAGCTACTACTTGTAGAGTTCTTCTGAGATCTATAAAATATTCATTGATGGTTGGCACCCTGAAACCTTGCCCCCAACTTGCACGCAAATAGGTGCCTTTGATAGGTTCATAATTCATGCCAAAACGAATGAGTGGTTTCACAGCAGAAGTGAAGTAGGCTCCTTTCTTAAATAAGGACAGGAAAACGAGCTTATTTTGAGGGGTAACAGTATCAACCTTGTTATACTCAATGCGAATACCGCCAGTAAAATTTAATTTGTCAAAGAATTTTTTATCGATTTGCGTGAAAATTGCCGCATTACTAGCATCATATGGCTTATTACCAAGGTTATTTCCATTGGCAGTTGTATATGAACCTTGCATTCCAGCAATTAAATTCATTCCCTTTTTAAGTATTCGATGTTCAAAAGTATACTCCCCATATACATGATTGGTTAAATTGCTCTCTAGCGTAAAGTTTGTACTCTGATTGTTATAAAAACGTAAATTTAATTGATGTCTGTTTTCTTTTTTATCAAAATAACTCAAAAAAGGAGTAATACTAATTCTTCTAAGCACATAATCAGTTCGAACATCTTTATTGAATGCTGATACCGGATCGGATGGAAGTAAAGCGTCTCTATCTGTGCCACTCCACATAAAAAATTGACCACCTTCTTCATAGGCAAAGTTCCAAGCTGTTCCGATGGTTAAGCCTTTAAATTTCTCTGAAATATGGCGAAGCTTTCCGTTAATTCTAAAACGATCATACTCATTATCTTTTCTAAAACTTTGATCATGTCGGTAATAAGAACCAAAAACGACATCTATTTTTTCAAAAGACTCGCGATACTCATAAGTTTGATTCAAAAAAACTGGTAAATGATTTTCATCATCCCACCACCAATTAGGATCTTGGTTTCTCGACTCCTTTTCATTCTTAGACTTAATCAAGTTTGAGGTGAATTTTTGATATATACCAACAGCGGTAGTTAAGCGATGATAAGGCTCTCCTTTTTTTGGCCAAGCCGTTCTAAAGTTGATAATTCCATTAAGAGCGGAGGATCCATACAATGACGATGAAGCACCTTTAAGCACTTCGACCTGTTTTAAATTTTCTAAGGGCATGGTCTCAAAATATATAGCTCCATTCTCTGGACTCAACTGAGGAACCCCATCAATCAAAAATAGTGTCCTTGAGGAAGATCCTGCCGCAAAGCTACTACCACCGCGAATACTTGGGCTTTCACCTAAGTTTTGATAACCAGGCACCTTATTGAGCGCCTCTTGAGCCTGAGCGACATTATTCTCGATGATACTCGTGGGAACGATTTCCATGCTTACGGTTTCTTCCCCAAACTTTTTCTCATATTTCCCACCTGAAACAGTAACCAATTTGAGCTCAACATCATCGGAAGTCATAAATACGTTAACCGTTTTTATATCGCCTGCTTTGAGATTAAGCTCTTTTAACTGACTTTCTTTCCCAATAAAAGAATAGGTCACAAGATACTTTCCCGGAGGTAAAATTAAAGTGTAATTACCTTCGAAATCCGTCTGAGTAGCCCAGGATTTACTGACGTCAACAATCACATTAACTCCAATTAATTCGTCCTTGTTGTCATCAACAATCTTTCCCTTTAGTGTGGCGTTTTGAGCCAAACTAAATGCCATCTTAGCCATTATAAAAATTAGGAGAAATATATTCTTTTTCATTACTTATTCTTTTAAAAAGGGTTAAGCATTAAACTTAACCCTTCATAAATTTAATATGGTTTGGAATTCTTATTATATGAATTTTGGCAAAAGCAATCTGTTACAATGCTTTATTTCTTTTTTCTCCCGTAAAAGTATAAGAGAACCTTGCATTAAAATTCAACGGCTGCCCCAAGTATCCTGGTCGATCAGCATAAGTAAGATTTAATAAGTTATTTCCAATCAGCCCCAAAGAAGCTTTGTCTGAAAAGTTATAAAATATACGAGCGCTAAGTAGGGTAGTTCCCCTGCCTTCATAACGTTCTCTAAAATCTTTTAACTCCTGAAAAGCAGGATACAGTCCGGGGTTAAGCGTAGGAGACGTAAATAAGTCACTTACAAATGCATAATCAATATTTTCCATAAATGAACGATATTGAATACTCACTCCAAAATCTATACTTTTGACACTAGACTGCATATCTAAAGTAAAAACATGCGGATTTCTATACTTTAAAATATTTTGTTCACCTGATGAGGTAGCTGCATATGTCAGATCTCCAGTACGAGATGGTATATCTGTTAAAATATCACCATTAACATCATATAAAGTCAAGGGATCTTCCCAATTTAAAGAACGACTTCTGGTATACGTATACCCCGTAAGAATTGTTAAAGGCATTCGACCAATTTTACCTGTTCCGGCAATAGTTATTTCACCGCCCATAATAAGTGTTTCTCCAACGTTTTGAAAAGAGAAACCAAGGCCTGCCGCTTCAAGTGCAGAAGGTGCCCCTGGTACAGGATCACCAAAAGTACCAAAATTAACTTCAACCATATTATTGTAGCGCATGGCAAAGAATGTTAAATCGGTATATCCTCTCCAATCTTTTCCCAAAGCAAAACCTTGTTTTACACCTACTTCAGCATACCATCCATTTTCTTCTTCCAACTTAGGATTAGGGAAAATACCAATACCTCCAAGATTAAGATTTACAAAAGATTCAGCAATACTAGGGAATCGATATCCTTCGCCCCAAGATGCTCTAATATAAGTATACTCAGCAGCTTGTAAATTTGCCCCAAATCTAAAAAGCGGTCTATTTAAAGTTCCAGTTTGCATAATATTCTTTGTTATTGATTTCAACCTAAAGTACTCATAACGTATACCCATGGTTACATTTAATTTTTGGGCAAACAATTTTTTCTCTAACTGCATAAATGGAGCTAAATTATAACGTCTGTTTTTTCCCGATAGCGATTGTATATTGGGGTCTTCAGGATTAACCACATCAGCAAAACCAGTTAAACCGGCTACAATATTAAACTTGATTTTTTGAAAATATCGATTGTACTGAAACTCTCCATAATAATTGACTGGGACTGATCCCTGTCCTGGTGTACTGTTTTCGTTTTTCGCGTTGAAATACCTAAACTTAAAATTATAGTTGTTGTTCTTTTTATCGTAATAAGAGATAAACGGGTCAATTATTACTCGGGTCGTTTGATAAGATGAAGCTGTACCATCTAAAGGAACACGGGAAAGAGAGTCTGCACCATTCCATAAGAAGAAATTACTGCCCAAACCTCTCGAAGCATTAACATTTATCCCTAAGCTCAAACCTTCAATTTTCTTAGGTCGAAATCTAAATTTTTGCCCAAATCTAACGTCACTAGAACCACCATCTTGCAGATGACTTGTATTTGAGGAGTATTGGCCATGCCAAACAAAATCTGTTCTTCCAAACTTTCGTTTATGCACAAAATTAAAGCCCGCTTCAAATGGAATCTGATTTTGCTTGTACCACCAAGCTTCGTTCTTATTGCGTGGACTGTGCGTCACTCCATTCCAGACATTAAATTTTGTTTCGGGATCTTTCTTAGCCCAACTTGTTCTAAAATTTATAACGCCGTTCAAAGCTCCAGAACCATATATACTAGAAGCTGCTCCTTTAATTACCTCCATCGTCTCCAAATTCTCCATAGGAATCAACGACCATTTCGCATCGCCACCTTCGGCAGATAATAAGGGTAAACCATCATACAGCACCTGAACTCGACTACCCGCACCATAACTCCAACCGGAGCCACCACGAATACTTTCTTGCCCATCACCAGTGACGACAACCCCTGGAACTTTTGAAAGCCCATCTTCAGCT
>JADHRO010000044.1 GCA_016777395.1 Chitinophagales bacterium
TCCTTTGGCCGAAATACTGAATTGCTTTTCGCTCGCGTAATTCGAAATCCACTTACTTACTTCATAATCACGAATAGCCTTAGACTCCATTGCCGCAGAAGTCTTACTCGCAATCAGTTTTTTAAATATTGTCTTACGCTTGTCTGGATTGTTATGTTTATAGGCTAGAACAAGAATCGTAGAAGGCGTGGGGTTTTTGATATATTCCTCAAAGTCCCCAAAAGCCGAAAGCTGCTGAGCTTCTTTGACAATTATCAATTGATGGTTAGCCATCATTGGCAGACGACGCGCACTCTCTACAACTTGAAGAGCGCTAACTTCCTTACCATATAATATTTGAAAATTAAAGGCTTTTTCAGTTTCATTTAAAACGTGCGCTTCAATATAATCAACAACTTCGTCGATATAATAAGACTCATCACCAAATAAAAAATAAATAGGGTGATAAATCTTCTTTTTTAGGTCACTAATAACCTGTGCAAAATCCTGCTTCAAAATCTCAAATGCTTAATTGTTAAGCCATCATTTATCAACTGTCTTAATGAATCAATACCCATTTTCAAGTGGAGATCAACATAGTTTGTAGTGATATTTTCATCACTTTTGGAGGTCTTAACACCATCTGGCACCATGGGTTGATCGGAAACTAATAAAATTGCTCCAGCTGGAATTTTATTAGCAAAAGCAGTTGTGAATATAGTAGCTGTTTCCATATCTATAGCCATGGCTCGTACTCGCTTTAAATATTTTTTAAACTTCTCATCAAACTCCCAAACTCTTCTGTTGGTTGTGTAAACGGTTCCTGTCCAATAATCCATACTAAAGTCACGTATAGTAGTAGATATCGCCTTTTGTAAGGCGAATGCGGGCAGTGAAGGCACCTCTGGTGGGAAATAATCATTGCTTGTCCCCTCGCCTCTTATTGCCGCTATGGGTAGAACAAAATCACCTAATTTATTTTTCTTCTTCAAGCCTCCGCACTTGCCCAAGAATAAAACCCCTTTAGGTTTTATTGCAGACAAACAATCCATAACAGTAGCAGCATTGGGGCTACCCATTCCAAAATTAATAATGGTTATTCCTTCCGCTGTAGCCGTTTGCATAGGCTTATCTTTTCCTATTACATCCACATTGTGCCATTCAGCGAATTTATCAACGTAATTAGAGAAATTAGTTAGCAAAACATACTGACCAAAATCTGCTAATGCAACACCAGTATAACGCGGCAACCAATTTTCAACTATTTCTTGTTTTGTCTTCATAATCCCTTAATTTAGCAAAAGCTATGAATCTTTCTTTTCGTAAATATAATTTCAATATCCACAAGCAGGATGATAAGCTATTCATATTTGACGAAGTTAGGAAGAAAAATGTTATTATAACCCCTGAAGAATGGGTAAGACAGAATTTACTCCACTATTTTTATGAAGATTTAGCTTACCCCAAGAGCAAAATTGCGATAGAAAAGGAATTTATTCTTAATGGCCGAAAAAAACGATTCGACATGCTTGTTTTTGATAGAGACATGAACCCCTTCTTACTTCTTGAGTGTAAATCACAAGCAGAACCTCTCAATGAAAATGTACTCAGACAATGTTTAAATTATAACATGAACTTCAAGGTGCCTTATCTCTGCATAAGCAACGGAGACTTCACCTTTTTATGGTCCTTAAAAAAGGGGAAAGCTGAAGTACTGGATACCTTCCCCCCGTATCCTAAATAAGATGAAACATTTCCTAGCATCACATCACCAAAACTATTAAGTCTTCTTAGTAAAAAATTTGAAACTGGTAATCATAACTTTTCATATTTGGTATGAAATTGAATATCTATATAGTTGAATTCAGTTTAACAGCCATTACGTGGCCTAAAAGCTCAACTCATTTGATAGAGAAGGTTTTTAGCTATGGTAAAAAACGAACAAGCTCTAAGATGGAAAGTTGCTGTCCTTTCTTAAGTATTTACAATAAAAAAGGGGAGCAATAAATTGCTCCCCTTTTTTTTAAAATCATACGATCAGTCTTACTCAGCCATTTCTTCTGCAGCTTCTTCTACAGCTTCAACAGCAGCTTCAGTAGCTTCAGTAGCTTCTTCCATTGCATCTTCAACCATAGCTTCAGCTTCTTCTACAGCTTCTTCTACAGCTTCACCAGCATCTTCTACAGCTTCCATTGCATCTTCAACAACTTCTACTGAATCCTCAACAACTGTATCCGTTGCTTCGTCTGCTTGCTGGCATGAAAATGTTAATAATCCGGCAGCAACTAATAAAAAAGATAATTTTTTCATTTTAATTTGTTTTAGTGTTTTTATGAATATTCTCCCTAAAGATAAAAATTTATTACTTCTATAAAAATTTATTTCTCTCTGAAGAAAATATTTATTGGAACTCCTGTAAAATTATACTTATTTCGGATTTGATTTTCTAAGAAGTTTTTGTAAGCGTCCCTGATATATTTTGGATTACTGCAGAAAAAAGCAAACGAAGGTGTGGTCGCGGGAAGTTGTGTAACAAACTTGATATTAATACTCTTTCCTTTTACTACAGGCGGCTGATTACGTTCAATAACCTTCAACAAATAATCATTTAATTTGGAGGTAGGGATTTTACGTTTCTTGTTTTCATATACATCCAAAGCATAATCCAAGACCTTTAAAACACGCTGCTTCTCTGATACTGAAATAAAAACTATGGGCACATCTCGGAAAGGAGCAATTCGACTTCGAATCATTTCTTCATATTCCTTTACGGTATTAGCTGTTTTATCAAGAACTAAATCCCACTTATTTACCGCAATCACAATCCCTCTCTTCTTTCTAGCAGCCAATGCAAATATGCTTATATCCTGAGCTGTTACTCCTTTTGAAGCATCAATCATTAAGACGCAAACATCAGACTCATCTAAAGCTTTAATTGCCCGAATAACCGAATAAAACTCTAGGTTTTCATGAACCTTAGATTTTTTTCTGATGCCAGCAGTATCTATTAAAAGAATATCCTTATTAAATTTGGTAAATCGTGTATGAATAGAATCGCGCGTTGTACCCGCAATCTCCGTTACTACATTTCTTTCCTCTCCTACAAACACATTGACAATAGAAGACTTACCAGCATTTGGCTGACCTATAATTGCAAGTTTTGGCACATCCTCTTCCTTATAGTCCTCATCTATTTTCTCCATATCCTGAATGATAGCGTCCATTAAGTCGCCCGTTCCACTGCCATTGATTGATGATAAAGCAAATAATTGCTCAACACCTAATGAATAAAACTCATTACTATCCAATAAGCGTTGATGATTATCCACTTTATTTACAACTAGAAGTATTGGTTTATCCCATTTTCTTAACATCGCTGCAATTTCGTCATCCAGGTAAGTAATACCTGTAGTTACATCCACCACAAAAAGAAGCACATTCGCCTCTTGCATCGCAATTTTAACTTGATCTCGAATTGCCGATTCAAAAATATCCTCCGAATTAGGGACAAATCCACCGGTATCGATTAAATTGAATCGAATTCCTCCCCACTCCGACTCTCCGTATACCCTATCACGAGTAACGCCACTTTGATCATCAACTATTGATTTTCGTTGTCCTGTAATTCGATTAAAAAGTGTTGACTTGCCTACATTAGGTCTTCCAACTATTGCTACTGTATCCATAATTCGGAGCAAAGATAAGCTAAAAACAATGACATAGTACCTCTTTTGCTTACTATGCTGAGGCTATAAATTAAACAACTCTTGAACGCTTCTTACCGGAAGATCCAAGCAGATGTCGTCAACCCGATATCTAACCAAGCGTAATGTTGGAAAACCCATGGCATAGGTCATTTTTCGAACTTGACGGAATTTACCTTCTCGTAAGGTTATTGATATCCATGAACTAGGTCCATGATCTTCATTATGAATTTTTCGATTCTCTAGTGGTAAATGATTCGGATGATTAATCTTCATTACTTTGCACGGCAAGGTTCGATACTTCATTCCATTTAAACCAATTTCAACGCCACTAGCTAGCTCCGCAATGGCGTCCTTTGTAATTTCACCTTGCACTTGGACGTAATACTCTTTTTCTACTTTCTTGCTTCTTATGGCTTCACTTACCTTCCCATTCGTAGTAAGAAGCAACAAACCTTCAGAATTTTCATCCAAGCGACCTATGGCCATAGTACCTTGGGGAAAATCATAATACTCACCTAACAAGTGCTTACTGCCCTTCCTTTTACCTTCGTAAATAAACTGACTTAGGCAGTTATATGGTTTATGAAATTTAAAATGACGATGATTCATGCTTGTAAAACTAAAGCTATTTGCGCATTTACCTATCTTTGGATTTATGCAAACAGCTACAATAACGGAAATTAAGAAGGCCTTAAACCAATCTACCCAATCGGAATTGGTCGATATGTGTATCCATTTATCCAAATTTAAGAAAGAAACTAAGGAGCTTATTACCTACCTCTTGTTTGAAGCAAGTGATGAACGCAGCTACATTACTGGCGTTAAGAAAGAAATAGATGAGCTATTCGAGGAATTGAATACCTCTAATTTCTATTTTATTAAAAAGGGGGTGCGCAAAACATTAAGAAGAACAAAAATATATATTCGATACTCCAAAAAAAGAGAAACTGAGTTAGAGCTAATCTTACATTTCTGTCTAAAATTAGCCCAGCTATCACCATCTATTAAGCGAAACAATATTCTTTTAAACATTTTTGATAGAGAGTTAATGCGTATGGAAAAATTAGTGCTCAAACTTCACGAAGATTTACAATATGACTACCGCAATGAGATTAAACACCTCAGGAGTTTAATTATTTAACTTCTTATAGCATCCACCGGCTTCATATTGGCCGCCATTATTGCAGGGATTATTCCAGACAGCAATCCTACGCTAATAGAGATAAATAATCCTAGGCTTAAGTTAAAAAACGAAATTTGGAAACTAAGGTCACTGTCTTGCATGGCAAAATTGATCAAACTGAATAGTGAAAATACCATAAGAAGTCCAAAAAGACCACCAATCAAACATAAGATGATTGCTTCAATTATAAACTCAAGTAAAATATAATACTTCTTTGCTCCTAGCGCCTTTTTAATCCCTATTATATTGGTTCGCTCCCTTACTGATACAAACATAATATTGGCCACTCCGAAAGCACCTACAATTAAGGAGAAAATTCCAATAACAAATCCTGCTATGTAAATAAAATTAAATACTTTATCGAACACACCCGTTATCAAACTAATTTTATTTAGGGAAAAATTATCATCTTGCTTCGGATTCAATTTCCTTGCTATACGCATCCTTCCAACAAGTTCAGCTTGTAGTTCGGAGAGCTCTATCCCCTCTTTTGCTTTAACCAAAATAGAAGGACCCGATTCAAACGGCGGATTCATATTACTAGCAGCGAAATTATCGGTAATATACAAGGTGTTATCTAATCCAAAATTTGCATTTATTCCAAGAACATCTTGCCCTTCCTTCGCCATTACTCCTATTACTTTGAGATCGATTCCAGCAAATCGCAAAGTCTGTCCAACAGCCTTTTGCGGATCTCCAAAAAAATATTCTGCTAGATCATAACCGAGCAATGAGCCATTCTGTAAACTGTTAAACTCAAGTTCACTAAAATATCTACCAGTTGCAAAATCCATATCCCTAACCTTATTATAATCTTGCGTGATGCCAAAAATAGAAATTTTTTCAAGTTGATCACCTTGATACTGAACAGTTCCAGATTGAACCCATCGCCACAATGCCATCGATTCAGCAGTTTTCACTTTTCCATTAATCGCATAATAGTCTTTCCGAGACACCTCTGGTCTTTGAACGAACTTCCACCAGGGGTAATCCTCTACCATCAGCCATGGCCATTTGTTAACATAAATAATATTATTACCCAGAGAGTCGACGCTTTGTCTTAAATTTTTCTCTAAAGAATCTACGGCAGAAAATACTGAAATCAAGCATAAAATAGCAATAGAAATACCTAATAAGGATAGAAATGCTCTAAACTTATTGCTCAATAATTCCTTGATTGACAACAGTATACTTTCTAGTGAAATCTTGAGCCAAATCATCCTAATGTTTCATAATTTTTTCAGTAAAGATCAAATCCTGATTCAAATTTGAGACCTGTAAGGTATATACACCTTGATTTAATTGATCAAGCATGAATAAAAATTCATGCGCTCCCTTTTTAAGCTGTTCCTCGAGTAACTTATCAATTAATTTGCCTTGTATATCAAACAATTTAAAGACCAAATATTCATCAGATTGAATTTCAAACTGGAAGTAAAACTGATTGACCACAGGATTTGGATAGAGCACTGAAGGCAAACGAGGAATATCATGAATCCCTGTACTCAGGCTATCTGGTGAAATTAACTTAGCGATAAATGTTTTATGCTGATCTTTGGAAAGCGCTAAGTTATTTCTAAACCCCATAAAACCATTAATCCATACGGTGCCTGGTTCATTATACTTTTTTTGACTGCCAGAATAATCACCCCATCGCTCAAAACTACCCGACAATAAATTTACCTTACTATCTCCACTAACTAAATGAAGTCTTTCCGAATACCCATCTTCTTCACTAAAAAAAATGGCAGAAACACCAGGAAAACTATCTATTGAGGTATGATTGAAACTAATAATGAGCTGTTCATCAAAATAGGATTGCCCGGTAAAAGACAAATTAGGATACCCATACTCTAGATCATCATCTTCAAATATCTCTAATTCAACACCCCAATTACTTGCGGAAGTATTAAGTTTACCATGATATACACTTGCTTTATTGCTTGTTAATCGCACTGTATTCCCAACAAAATGAATGACCCCATTTTCAATGAGACCACTTAACGGCCTTGCATCATTGGTCTGTAAAAATGTACTAGCCGTTTGCTGTGCATCAGGAGGCATCCCGTATTCTTGGTTCGCCAAAACCGATTGAACGGTAAAGCTTGGATCTTCATTTTGTTCAAGTGATTCAGCAATTTTCACGATAAAAAAGGTGTCATTTGCCAAATCAAAATTCCGATTGGAAATAAAATACATTTCATGATTCTTAATATCAAATCCGCCTTTAACTGGCAACAAATTTCGAACTGGTTTGCCTTGAAAATTGACATCGCCATGCACCACCGTATTTATTGCTGCTCCAAGGTAGCCTTCGGATTTCTTAACCTGCCAAATTACCGATTGCATAAAGCCTGTTTGCCAGGAAACTGAATCACTATTAATATGGTTTACAGTTACAAAGAAATCCTGCTCAGTTATTGCTATCATAGGGAAATCAGACCAAGCATTGTTATTGAATGGATTGCCTGGCAAACTATATACATGCCATCCTTGACTAGGATCGTTAGTTTGGGAGAAACACAAGACAATATCTGTAGAGGTTGAGCTATTCCCGTTAAGAAAAACTAATATAAACTTATCTTCAGTAGGATCATATATCACCTTAGGGTCATATGAATTAGCTAGTAAGCCTAGGCTATCTGCAAATTCATCTAGACCAACATCCAATAAAGTTACCCCACTTTCGTCATATACATACATATCTGAATTAGATACGGAAACGATTATCCCTTCATTAGAAATAGCTATATCATTATCATTAGGAATCCCCCCAAAAAAATTCCCTTCAAAACCAAGACTATAAATCGCCTGCTCATTATTGGTTTTTTTTCTTGTTTTAATCGTTTTCACAGCTGAAGAAGACTCGTCGCTATAACGCAACTGCTTTAACTGATGAATATAATTGCGATAGGAATCGCTTCCAGGGTATGGAGCTTCTCTTGAAAAAATATTGGCATGCCAACTTGGAGTTAAATCCTCAAACGTATAAGACCCTCTCTTTTGAACCTCAAAACGCTCTATAGTCTGAGCTTGGGTATATTTATTAAATGATAGAGCTATGAGCAGACATAAAATATAATTGAAGGCTTTCATAATTTTAAGGAGATTTGTGCCTTAAATTTACTAGTCTTTTATGATATTTACCTCATGAGAATTAAAGAAGTGCCGTTTAATAGCAAAGAGTATTACAAATTATGTAAACTTAGAGAAGAAGAACTACGAATTCCACTAGGCCTCCGATTAAGCAAAGAAGATGTTTCTAATGAAAATGAGCATCATCATTTTGGTTCCTTTGAGGAAGAAGAAGCCCTGGCTTGCCTGATTCTTGTTCCCATTCAAAACAATCGATTAAAAATGCGCCAAGTTTGCACCTTATCTAGTCATCAGGGAAAAGGAATAGGAGCAAAAATGCTGGAATTTGCTGAAAATTGGGCAAAAAAAAACAACTATAATTTCATGCAATGCAATGCACGGGAAAACGCAGCGCCATTTTATTTGAAGTTTGGATATGAGATAAAGGGAGATTTGTTTGAAGAAATTGGGATTCCCCATTACCTAATGGAAAAAAAAATATCCGAATAAAATTGAATGATGGGTAGAAAAGTTAGGGACAATTTTAAGCCTTGAACCGCTCATTGGAAAGTTTGACCTGACTGAACAGGAAAGACAAAAAAAACCCGAAGTCAAGTAAACTTGAGATCGGGTTTATAATTATTTTATGAGAATAAATGATCTACTTAACAGAATCAACGATTGCTTTGAAAGCAGCCGGTTCATTCATTGCCAAATCGGCTAGAGCCTTTCTGTTTAGCAAAATTCCTTTTTTATGCACACCATTCATAAATTGAGAGTAACTCATATCGTGCTCACGAACTGCAGCATTGATTCTCGCAATCCACAAAGATCTAAATTCTCTTTTCTTTAACCTTCTGTGCTCATAAGCATAACTCAATCCTTTTTCGACGGCATTCTTAGCAACTGTCCAAACATTTTTTCTTCTTCCAAAATATCCTTTGGCAAGTTTTAGTGTGGCTTTTCTTTTCGCTCTCGCGGCGGGTCTGTTCGTAGCTCTAGGCATTTCATTATTCTTTTAATCTTTCAACAATATTACTTGCAAAGCATTCTTTTCACTCTTGGTAGGTCACCTTTAGAGACGCTTGCGTCTTGCGTTAAACCTTTCTTACGGTCTTTATCTTTTTTTGTTAAGATATGACTGTGAAATGCTTTTCTTCTCAAAATTTTACCAGAACCCGTTACTTTAAAACGTTTTTTAGCGCTGGAATTTGTTTTCATCTTCGGCATAATCCAAAATTTTTGGAGTGCAAATGTACACTTAATATTTTAAGTTTACAATAGTTTGCGGTTAAAATAATAATAAAGTAGGTGAGCAAATTGGTCTCAATTTCTTTTAAACGATAAAGACTATTTGGACTTCTTTTTGGGTGATAAAACCATAATCATGCGTTTACCTTCTAATTTGGGCAGTTGTTCTGGTGCGCCCCACTCTTCAAGTCGTTTGGCAAGGTTCAGTAAAAGCAACTCTCCTCGATCCTTAAACACTATGGACCTTCCTTTAAAATGAACGTAAGCCTTTACCTTTGCACCTTCTTCCAAAAACTTCTCTCCATGTTTAGCTTTAAATTCAAAATCATGGTCATCGGTGTTCGGTCCAAAACGTAATTCTTTAATGACTGTTTTTTTCGTCTTTGCTTTAATCTCTTTTTCCTTCTTTTTCTTTTCGTATAAAAATTTCTTATAATCTAAAATTTTACATACTGGTGGAACAGCATTAGGTGAAATTTCGACTAAATCTAAATCTAACTCATCCGACAGTTTCAACGCTTGCTCCAAGGAGTATACATCTGGCTCAACATTTTCGCCTACCAATCTCACTTTTGGAGATCGGATACGATCATTAATTTTGTGCTGAGCTTCTTGTTTAACTCTGGGTCTAAAATTTGGTCTTCTCAAGTACTTGTTTTTAATTTAAAATAACGGTTTCTCTTAATCTCACGCAATTTATTGCTTTTAGTTTAGATTACTAAACTTTAACTGAATTCTTTACAATTAGTGCCCTTTTATTCACTACCTACTTCTTCTAAAATCATACCCGCAAAGTCGCCAATAGTCTTACTTCCAAGGTCACCGACAGCTTGTTTTCTAATCGATACTTCCTTGGATGTCATTTCTTTCTCTCCAATAATCAACATATAGGGTATTTTCATCACTTCAGCATCTCTAATCTTCTTACCAATCTTTTCATAACGCTCATCTAACCGTACCCGAATTCCTTGTTGCTTTAACTGAGCTACAACCTCAGCTGAGTAATCGTTAAATTTCTCAGAAATAGGCAAAACTACTGCTTGCTCTGGAGCTAACCACAACGGGAATTTACCTGCAGTATGCTCAATCAGAACTCCAATAAATCGTTCAAGTGAACCAAAAGGAGCTCGATGAATCATAATCGGCCGATGTTTTTCATTATCCGCACCGATATACTCCAATTCAAATCGCTCGGGTAAATTATAATCAACTTGAATAGTTCCTAACTGCCAGCTTCTACCTAATGCATCTTTAATCATAAAATCCAGTTTAGGTCCATAAAAGGCCGCTTCTCCTAACTCAGTTACAGTAGTCATTCCTACTTCTTTAGTTGCTTCAATTATTGCTTGTTCCGCTTTATCCCAGTTTTCAGTACTTCCTATATATTTATCTGGATTATCCGGATCTCGCAAGGAAATTTGAGCTGTATAATTCGTGAAACTCAATTTATTCAGCATGGTGGTAGTTAAATCCAATACATTCAAAAACTCATCTTTAAGTTGGTCTGCCGTACAAAAAATGTGCGCATCATCCTGCGTAAATCCACGCACTCTTGTTAATCCATGTAATTCTCCGCTTTGTTCATAACGATAAACTGTTCCAAACTCAGCTACTCGGTATGGTAAATCTCGATATGATTTGGGTATGTGCGCATATACTTCACAATGATGCGGGCAATTCATTGGTTTTAATAAGAATTCTTCATCCTCTCGGGGAGTTTGAATAGCCTGAAAACTATCCTCCCCATATTTTTCGTAATGACCACTGGTCACATATAAATCTTTCTTACCAATATGAGGAGTTACCACTGGTTGATATCCTCTTTTCACTTGTTCATTCTTTAAATAATTGGATAAGCGCTCGCGTAAATCTGCTCCTTTAGGAAGCCATATAGGCAATCCCGCACCAACTCGTTCTGAAAACATAAACAACTCCAGCTCAGCACCCAACTTTCTATGATCTCGTTTTTTTGCTTCTTCCAACATATGAAGATGCGCTTGCAACAATTCTTGATTTGGGAAGCTCACTCCGTAAATACGGGTCATTTGTTTCCTTTTCTCATCACCTCTCCAATAAGCACCTGCGATATTTAATAATTTTATAGCCTTTATTTGACCAGTTCCAGGAATATGTGGTCCTTTGCATAAATCTGTAAAATTACCCTGTGTATAAAAAGTAATATCTCCATCCTCAAGATCCTTTAGCAGTTCTAACTTATACTCATCTCCTTTTTCTTCAAAATAAGTGATAGCGTCAGCCTTTGAAATCTCCTTGCGTTCGTATTTATTCCCAAATTTGACCAATTTACGCATGGTATTTTCAATCTTAGTCAAATCCTCCTGACCGACATTTCTGTCATCACCCAGATCAATATCATAGTAAAACCCACCATCAATTGCAGGGCCGATGCCCAACTTGACACCGGGATAAACTTGCTCCAGTGCTTCCGCCAATAAGTGAGCTGAAGAATGCCAAAAAGTTTTTCT
>JADHRO010000045.1 GCA_016777395.1 Chitinophagales bacterium
AGGAAGCAGTCCATTTTCTTCAAGCGCACGATCTTCAAAAGGGTCAGCTTTATCGATATGATAGGAATTTACCTAGTAAATTTTCTCAAATCATTGAGATACAAAAGGATTCATATTAATTGCTTAATTTTGTTTGAAATCAAAACTACTCCCTATGGCTGTGACAAGTATACCTGCTGTTGATTTATCAAAATTTGCGAACGGCAATGAAGAACAACGAAAAGAATTTATCGCTGAGCTAGGTAAGGCATGGAAAGATGTTGGATTCGTAACGGTAAAGAATCATGGTGTACCAGACGAGTATATTAATGCCTTTTATACTCAAGTCAAACGTTTCTTTGAGTTTGATACCAAAACTAAACTCAACTATGAAGACGCTGAAAATGCAGGGCAAAGAGGGTACACTAGTTTTGGAAGAGAACACGCCAAAGGCTTTGATGCGCCTGACTTAAAGGAATTCTGGCAAATGGGTCAAGAAGTAACAGATGGAGATGAAATTCGAAAGGAATATCCATCGAACATTGTCGTAGACTTGTTACCTGATTTTGAAGAAATAGGTCGAAAGTTATATACCGCATTTGAAAAATCTGGAGGACTCTTACTCCAAGCCATAGCGCTTTACCTCGACTTGGACGAAAATTATTTTGATGCTAATGTGCATAATGGAAACAGTATTCTTCGCGCTATACATTACCCACCCATTCAAGGGGAACCGAAATCCTCTATTCGAGCAGAGCAGCATGAGGATATCAACTTAATCACCCTGCTAGCAGGTGCTTCTGCGGAAGGATTGCAAGTAAAAGACAAAGATGGTAATTGGGTTTCTGTAAATGCACCAGAGGGTCACTTAGTCATCAATGTAGGGGATATGTTGCAGCGACTTACTAATAACGTTCTTCGATCCACTACACACAGAGTCGTTAACCCACCTAGAGAAATGTGGCATACTTCCAGGTATTCAATTCCTTTCTTTTTGCACCCAAGGAGCAATATGGATTTAACATGCCTGGATATTTGTATTACCGAAGATAATCCCTTAAGCTACCAGCCAATCACATCTGGAGAATATTTAGATGAAAGATTGAGAGAAATTGGTTTAAAAAAGTAAAATTTTATTTTAACAACTTTTGTGTTCAATCTTTTGTTATAACTTTTAAAGAAAATCTTATGATATCAAAAAAAATAGAAAAAGCCTTAAACGGTCACCTAAATTACGAACTTGGTGCATCCTTACAATATCTAGCTATGGCGAGTTGGTGTGAGACTATGGGAATGGATGGAGCTGCTAGTTTTTTCTATGGGCATGCTCACGAAGAAAACTTGCATTTCATTAAGTTGTTTCAATACATTAACGAAGTGAACGGCCACGCGATTGTTCCGCAAGTGAAGCAGCCTAATCATTCGTTTAAGGGGATTGCAGAAATCTGTCAAATGGCTTATGAAAATGAAAAAAAGGTAACCCAAGCAATTTTCTCCTTAGTGGAGTTAGCAAAAGCAGAAGATGATCATGTTACCACAGAAATGTTGCGCTTTTATGTGCAAGAGCAAAGAGAAGAAGAAACGTTGTTTCAAAAAGTGCTGGATAAAATCAAGTTGATTGGAACTGGCTCACAAAGTTTATACTACATTGATAAAGAATTAGGTAACCTTGCCGCGCCCAGCCCTGAGCCACCTGCTGATAATGAAGCATGAAAAATGCTAAAAAACTTTTAAAAAAAACGAAAGATTAATCAGCCAGTTACTAAATTTCTAGAAGAAAGAGTACTTGTATCCTAAACTTATTGAAACACCCGGATTATAACTGTTAAATATTTGACTTTCGGCGCGGTAAGACTCATAGTAACTCTCTATCCTATCATTTATAATATTAGATACTTTAAGATCGATAGCGTGCTTATCCATTCTTTTACTCAAACTAAAATTTAAATTATGAAAAGGTTGAGTATATACATCAGGAAACAAACCACCTCCTACAATTTCTAGCGTGGACCCTTTTACATTATAGAACAAGCCTACATCAAGTCCTAAATCTTTATTTTGGTAACTTAAACCCAAATTAACTACATATGGAGCCTGACCAGCCATATTTCTTTTTCGCTTGATAGTCTCTCCCGTTTTCTCATATATCTTTCGAGCATTATATTCTACGTCCGTCATATCAATTGATGACTTTACATAAGTAAAATTAGCACTCAAGCTAAGGTCTTTCAAAAATGGTGAAATAAACCCAAAATTCTTTCTAGCTTCTAGCTCAATACCATAAAGATTTCCTGTTCCAACATTACGTGGTTGATACTCGGTACTTGTTTGTTGCTCCGGAATTCTTACTAGTTCTATTGGATTATTGAATCGCTTGTAAAATGGACTAATAGAAAACAACTGCCCTTGCTTAAAAAAGTATTCCCAACGTATGTCGACATTATCGATATCAGTCTCAACCAAATTACCATCCCAAGTCGTCTCTTTTGTATTTGGGTTTTCATAAACAAACAAACTTCCATTAAAGATTCGATTACTAATTGGATCTAAAATTTGCGCAAAAGAAAGCTCTTTAAATGATGGGCGCGCGATTGTTCTTGAGTATGCTAAACGTAAATTCATCTTATCGGATGCATTATAAATCATATTGAAAGAGGGGAACAAGTTTATTGACTCTAAAACCTTTTGATTATTTAAAAACTTACCATTTATATTATCTCCAGAAGCATATGCTTGATCTCTACCTGTATGATTCTGAACAAAATACTCCATTCTTAGACCCAATATTAATTTAAGTTTTTTATGCAACTTAGATTCATTAGAAACATATATGCCCGTATTATTTAAACTAGATTGATACTCATTCGGATTTGGATTCGGATTTAATGAAGTATAATAAATACCATAATCGGTATCAGAATAAATATTTTCATCTAACAAAACATCATCAGCCGTCGCATTATCCCATGTTGATGAGCTATTAGTAAATTGCATATCATAGGCCAAAATTTCGTAGGAACGGCTTTTAAATGTCTGGCTCATGCCAAATTTCAATATGGCATCACCCGCCAAAAACTTATACCGTTTTTTTACATCTATTTTAGCTGCAACACTAAATTCATTTAAAGATCTCCATATTCTAGATGGATTACCTCCAGCTCCTGCAGAAAACAAGGTATCCAAAGTTCGATATGTGAAGGCTGTTTTTCTAATGTCAGGATCTTCAGAAGATGATACTGTTGGAGATAATCTCCAATCAAGCTCCCATTTGTTTTGCAATACATGCTTACCATTAACTAAAATATTTGATAATCCTCGTTGATTAAATTCTAAATTATCCGATCCCGCTATGTATCCCGACTGGCCAACTGCTTGACCATCATTATCTATTAGAAACTTAGCTGCTCTGCTTGTAGAATTTTGGAGGTGCATAAAGGTAAGCCTCAACTTCATTTTATCAGTCTTATAAGCTAAACCTCCAATAGAACCAATCAGTACATTTTTTTCACTTAACTCTCCTTCCTGGACAGTAGCGTATCGCATTTCATATTCATCTGGGTTTACAACTCGTTGATATTCTCCATTTGAAAACTCGCTATAATATTTATAATCTGTTTTATAGGTAAGTGAAAAAATGTAACCTAATTTCTTGTTACTAGCGGTATTCTTCTTATTTAGAGTAAGTTGATTTCCCACAGAAAAGCCAAAATTGTAATCTAACAAGCTGCGTTTTCTAACAGCCTCTAGGGATGGATTAAAACTATTTACAAAATTATTCACTTGTTCATCAGAATAAATGGTAAAAGGCTGGGGTATAACAGCTAAATCTGCATTATTAGGTAAAGCTCGTGTTCCGTCATCAAAACCCAAGAAATCAGTTTTTCCGCCTTCGTATGTTAAATTATTTACATTAAAATGCATGGAGGGATTGTAAGCAATCCCTAGAGAAAAACTACCTTGTTTTTCAACAGGAAAATCTTTGGTTTCAATATTTAAGATGCCACCTGTAAAATCAGCTGGCATATCAGCTGTAAAATTCTTACTGACTGTAATATTACTTATTAAGTTTGTTGGAAAGATATCCATTTGCAAACTATTTTTATCTGGATCTAAACCGGGAATATCTACACCATTAAGGGTGGTTTTTGAGTACCTATCTCCAAGGCCTCTTACATAAACATATTTACCACCTTCTATCGAAACACCAGTTACTCTTTTTGCAGCTTCAACGGCAGTGGCATCTCCAGTAAGTTCCATTTTAGAAGCTGATATACCATCAAACATAGCTGCAGATTTTCTTTTCAAGCCTAACATGGCTGTCTCAGTTGTTTTAACCGCTTCAGCTTTAACAACAACCTCCCCTATTTCTAAAGCACTTTCCTTTAAAATAATAGTTTTCAGATTTGAGGTTTCATTAATTTTCACCTCTACATCTTCAATTAATATAGTTTGGTAAGAGATATAAGATATCTGGATATTATAAATTCCCGGATTTACCGCAATTGAAAACTGACCATCTAAATCTGTTATGGTTCCAATAGTGGTTCCTTGAATAATAACACTAACACCGATTAGGGTTTCTTCTGTTTCTTCCTCAATTACTGTGCCTCGTATAAAGCTTTTTTGAGCAAACGAAGAAAAAAAGAATGACACGAACATTAAAAATGAGAAGAAGTTTTTCATAATGCAATAATAGTGACTTTAAAACAAATAACAGGCACCTGAGTGCCTGTTATTCAAAGTTACCAAACTTTACCAAAAAAAATTAAAATGCTGCGGCTTGTTTTGCCCATGTCCAACCAAACACATTAACATCAGTTGTAGAGTTTGTGCCGGAAATAATACCATTTGGCACAGAACCATTTACATAATCTCCTAAATCAGTAGCAGGTACATCTAGGTTAACTTGTAAAAAGTTTACGATACCCTCAACATGATCAACTCTGTTGATTTGTTGACCTGCAGCAATACCAGTAATAAAAATATTTTCAAGATCAACCACAGAATTATCATCTGTATTAATAAGATCTTCACTTGTTCTATCTGCATTGGAAGCATAAACAAGTCCGTTTTTTATCGTATGGCCTGCTATCATCGAGCCTTCTGGCCCATCCAATTCAAAGCAATGACCAAGCGGAGTTAAGACAACAAAGTTATCTAATGTGCCAGACCACGATTGATCCGTATCTATAGCATCGTCATTAACATTCCAGACAACAGCATTTTTCATGTTTACTGATCCTCCAAAAAATTCGATACCATCATCTTGATTGGCTATAACCTCAATATTCTCAATAACTGTTCCAGAACCAACCCCACCTAAAGTCAATCCGTTGATTTCATTTCCAGCACCAATATTAGCTCCACCATGTCTGATAGATATATACTGGAGTATTCCTGAAGATTCAGTAGAAGAATTTCCTCCATACAAGCCATTCGGATCCGATGTTGGAATACCTTCAATGTTGATTTCACTTCCAGAGGCTGAAATAGGTGCATTACCCAAGACAATCACACCACCCCACAATCCATTTTGAGTAGGGTCTAAATTTGGACTAGCAAAACTGCCACTAGCTATATCTGTTTGGGTGAGTTCGTCAGCAACGGAAGTAAAGATAATTGGTTCGATAGCCGAACCAATAGCTTCAATAGTAGCTCCTCTTGCCACTAATAAAGCAGTAGCATTGGGACCAGTACCTGCCTCTCCCTTAATGATTGTACCTGCTTGGATGGTTAACTTAGCCCCTGGCAAAACGGTTATTCTTCCTCCCAAGCGATAAATTTTATCTTTGGTCCATTCAGTGTCTGAAGAAATATTAGTAGACACAAGAACCACATCATCACCTAAGGAAGCATCAGTGCATATGCCGTCAATGCAAACTTCATTCTGAGCGCAGTCACAAGAATCATCATTTTTATCACATGATTGCAAACCAAGCGAAATGGATAAAAAAGTAAAAATAAATAGTTGTAAATTTTTCATAAGTTTTTTTTTTTTTAATTTGATGCAAATATGAACTGGTGACGTGAGTAAATTTTTAAGACTATGTTATCTAATCTTTAAGATTTAGAGCTACATATAAACAAATAATTAAGAAAAATATATCTGTGAATGAAAGCCCTATATTTGATTAAAATTTATAAGCAATGGAAAACTCAGCAATAAAAATATTATTAGTCGATGACGAACCAGACACACTTGAGTTTATTAACTATAATCTTGAGCAAGAAGGGTTTCAAACTGCTTGTGCCTCTGATGGCAGAGAAGGTATTGAACTGGCAAAAAACTTTCAGCCCGACCTTATCATACTCGATGTTATGATGCCAGAGATGGATGGTGTTGAAGTTTGCAGTCAGTTACGTAAACTTCCTGAATTCAAACAAACTATCATCACCTTTTTAACTGCCCGGCATGAGGATTACAGTCAGATAGCCGGTTTTGATGCAGGAGCAGATGATTATATTTCAAAGCCAATAAAACCCCGTTTGTTAGTCAGTAAAATCAATAGTTTACTTAGAAGATTACAAGAGGAAAAAACTAATAACAACATAGAAGCAGGTGGCATCAAAATAGACCTAAATCAGCGCTTGATCTTCGTGCAAGATAAGAAGCTATCTCTACCAAAAAAAGAATTTAATCTCCTGTGTTTATTAATGTCAAAGCCAGGCAGAGTATTTACGAGGGAAGAAATTCTCCATAAGGTATGGGGAACTGAAACCATAGTGGTTGATCGCACAATTGATGTTCATATTCGTAAATTGAGAGAAAAAATTGGTAACGATTCTTTTGTGACCTTAAAAGGGGTCGGATATAAATTTCAAGCATGAAAAAAGCCAGTTTACCCAAAATTGCATTAATAGCCTCCACGGCCATAACGCTAAGTACTGGCGCTTTGCTACTATCGGTTTTTATTTTAAACTTGCATTTTAAATGGTATTTGATCCTTCTACTAGTTATGCTTTGCTTCGGAATATCTTATTGGACCATCTATTCATTAGTAGATAGATATATTTTTGGGAGAATTAAATTAATCTACAAACTTATTCATCATTTAAAATCAGGAGAGAACAGTGAAGTTGTGCTCCAAACGCACGACCCTTTGAGTAAGGTTGAAGATCAACTTAAAAATTTTAGCTTATCTAAAGCCTCCGAAATTGAAGAACTAAAGCGAATGAGCCAATACAGAAGAGAATTTCTTGGAGATGTAAGCCATGAGTTAAAAACGCCAATTTTCAACACCCAAGGTTACATAGAAACCCTTCTAAATGGAGCCTTAGACAATCCAAAGGTGAATACAAGCTACCTTAAAAAGGCCTCTAAGAATTTAGATCGATTATCGGGTATTGTAGATAAGCTCTTGGTGATTGCTAAAAATGAAACGGGCAACTTAAAATTGGAGCAAGAAAAATTTGATATTGTCCAATTAGTTGGGGATGTCTTTGAGGCTCACGAGATGTCTGCGCAAGTTAAAGATATTCAATTGAAGCAAAAGGAAGGCAACCCAAAAAGCAAGATGGTATTTGCAGACAAAAGGCAGATTGAAACAGTATTGAATAATTTAGTTATCAACGCAATCAAATATGGAAAAGATGATGGCCATCTTTTAGTTGGAATCTCTTCTGTAGAAAATCAAATTTTACTTGAAGTTACGGATGAAGGACCGGGCATAGAGTCTGAGCACTTGCCCCGATTATTTGAAAGGTTTTACCGGATCGACTCTCATCGTTCCAGATATGATGGGGGTAATGGGCTTGGATTGTCTATTTGCAAGCATATAATTGACGCGCATGAACAAAGTATTCACGTTCGCAGCACAATAGATAAAGGGACTACCTTTGGCTTCACTTTAGCTAAAGCTTAAATCCTTATATTTACAGGAATCGTATGCGCTGTCTTATATTTTTTCTAGTTTTCTTATTTAGCTTTTATACTTTACCGGCCCAATCATTCATAGATTTTCAACAGAGGCGTATCGATTTGTTAGATGGTACTGAAGACCAAAAACTGGCTAACTATGAAAATAGTGAGGTATTTTTTGAGCAGGTAGATAAACTTCAAGAAATACTGTTAAAGCAAGCATTAAGTAGTGATGCAAGAAAACAAATTCAGTTGGGAATTTATTTCAGTTTGGTAAACTTCAAAAAAACTTCATCACTAAACTCAAGCAAAGCGCTATCCTATAAATTTTTAGAAATATATTTAATGGAATTAGGCCTTAATAAAAGTGCATACTTTTTTAAAGCCAATCCGTCTGGAGCCTATACGATACTCCCTTATATCTACACAACAAAGGAAGCTCAACAATTTTTAGAATTGGAAGCCCAAATTAACCCACAAATCGTTTTAAAAAATTACTCCCTTTTTGCATCAGCTTCATACGCTCCAGCGCTTTTAAGTACCATTCTCCATATCGACCCAATCAGCTCAAAGCAATACTTTATTGGACGACATGCAATTTACCAGGAGCTTAGAATATCAGAAAATAAGACCGATAGCCTGATTCTAAACATTTTTAATCAAACTGGAAGTTCGAGTAATGCCCTTAGCTTGCTACAAAGTATAGCTGATGGAAATATTAGCATAGAAGAGGCTAATAATATTGCTAAACTTAACAGCGAGCATTTTTTTTTAAAGCTTGTTGAATTAGCCCCAAGACCAAACATTCTAGCCAAACAATCTATCGATAAGTTGCTAAAAACTATTTGCACAAGAAAAACCCGGTTCATTAACGCTCTTTTTGAGAATCATAATGATGAGCAGCGATTTTCGTCAATATCCAAATATTCAGCTAAAGAGTTGTACCATATAATAACATATAGCGAGGAAGAAATATTCACGTCATCATTTAATGGCATGTTTAAAAACTTATTAGAAAAAACACAGGAAGAAAAAATCAATACATTTGAGTTATTAGAAAGTGTGCAGTTCAACCAGTATAGAACATTTATAAAAATGTGTATCTCTTATGGGAAGTTAGAAGATTTGCTGGCTCAAATGTCTGATATAAACAGAGAAGATTTGCTTGGGAAATTTGTAAAACTTGGCAACGAGAAAAGTCTTTTGAAAGAAGCTGTTAGTGTGGCAGATGCTCTTGGAAGTATTACCGATAGCCTTACCCTATATCAAATAGAAAAAAGTCTTCTAACTAACTACACGCAAGCGAAGGATGAAGAATTGAAACTTGTATATTCATTGTTAATGAAACTTTATGAAAACAAAACTAGCACCTATAGGAATGAATATCTCACATATACCAATCAATTAGAAGTTCCATCGATTAAGGAAATAAGTAAGGAAGATTTATTGGGAAATGATAGTATACACACTCAAGTGCACTGCTTCTACGATGATGAAGACGGTAAAACATCTTATCAAACTTTTATGCGTTTATGGAGCAAAAATGATTGGCATATTCAAGATTATAGAGAGTTTGTAACCATTAGCAGTGTACATCCAATTCCCATTCAAATTTTAGTAAATAAGCCTCAGTATGATTATGAGGGACAAAAACTAATCAAGCAATTGCTTGATGAAAAAGAAGCAGATATTGAAGTTTTAGTTCATAGAGGACATAGTTTTTACGTTCCGCGCAGCCTAATCTTTCTTCGAGATGAAACAAGAATTGTTTTTCTTGGCTCTTGTGGGGGATATCATAGCGTTTATGAAATTTTAAATCAATCCCCTTTTGCGCATATTATATCAACCAAACAAATTGGTACCTATACCGTTAACAACCCGCTTTTATTGGCTATCACCGAACAAGTTGAATCAGGCGAAACTATCCAATGGGATAAATTTTGGGAACAATTTTCTAGCTCGTTTCAAGAAGGAACCTATGCTTACCAAAAAATGATTGAATACGTGCCACCGCATCAAAATCTGGGAGCAGCATTCATTCAAGCATTCAGAAATAATTATACTTTGCTTGATTAAAAGATGATTGGTATGAATTATCGAACAATTTTATTCTTAAATGGGTTAAACTTTGTATGTCAGTATACACTTTAAAAACAACACAGAGGATCCCTACAGATATAGAAAGCGTTTGGGATTTCATTTCATCTCCCAAAAACTTAAAAGAGATAACCCCAGACTATATGGGTTTTGAAATTATTGGAAATTCTCCTGAAAAAATGTACCCTGGCATGCTTATACAATACAGAGTAAGCCCTGTCCTAGGGATAAAAATGACTTGGGTAACTGAAATTACACATGTAAAAACTGGAGAATATTTTGTAGATGAGCAACGAGTAGGACCTTATTCGATGTGGCATCACCAACACCATATTAAAAAAATTCCTGGTGGGGTAGAAATGCTCGATATAATAGATTACCAAGCGCCTTTAGGAATATTGGGTGACATCGCTAATGTCGTATTTATTAAAAGGCAACTGGCTGAAATATTCGCTTATCGGAAGAAAGCAATTGAAGAGCGCTTTGGAATAATGAAATAGTTTTGACACTGCACGAAGCAGAGGGGGAAGCCTTGATACAGCGCCAAAACCTTAATCAATTACTTTTGATTTACACTATTGAGCAATAAGAATTCATTGACCACAACCTCGGTTGAATATCGAGTTTCTCCATCTTTTTCATAGCTCCGATGAGTTAACTTTCCTTCAATTGCTATCTCATCTCCCTTGCCAATTAAGTTATTCATGATTTCAGCGGTTTTACCCCAAGCAACAATACGATGCCATTCCGTTTTCTCTTGTTTGACTCCATCTTTATCTTTGTAAAACTCATTGGTAGCTATTGATAAATTGAGCAAGTTATTGCCGCTATCCAATGTTTTTAACTCAGTTTCTGATCCAATTCTACCAATTAACTGTACTTGATTTCTTAACATATTCATAGTTTTTGATTTAATATATAAAAATTTATTGTAATACAAATGTATGTACACTTTTACACCTAAGCGTAACTTATACGTATATATACGTATATCAACAATTAACATTTCGATTTGTAGATTATACTTAGTCCTCTGCTCGATCCACTATATTGTCGGGGAGACTCTTGTTGGCTTTGGCACCCAACTTTTTAAGTTTTTCAACTTTACTGATCAGATTACCCTTACCGGTAAGCTTTTTCATCGAAGATTCATAGCTCCGTTGCACGGTACCTAGCTGATTGCCCACTTTAACCAAATCCTCAATTAAATTGGTGAACTGGTCATATAATTTGCCAGATTCTTGAGCAATAACCAGAGCATTTCTTTGCTGCTTATCGTTACTCCACATAGTGTCGATAGTTCGCAGGGTAGCGAGTAATGTACTTGGTGTCACAATCACAATATTTTTATCAAAAGCCTTATTGTATAGCTGGTTGTCCTGATTGACCGCAATAGCAAATGCAGGTTCAATAGGAATAAACATAAGCACAAAGTCAGGACTTTCTATTTGATACAAATCATGATAATTATGATTTCCGAGTCCTTCCACATGCTTCTTTATTGACTCAATATGCGCCTTAAGAAAAACTGCTTGTTGATCTTCCTCTTCGCTATTTACATATTGCTCATATGCAGTTAAGCTAACTTTACTATCCACAATCATCTTCTTACCATCAGGCA
>JADHRO010000046.1 GCA_016777395.1 Chitinophagales bacterium
ATTGAAATCATAATCCACAATGCTATTGAATCCAAAACCAGTATGAATGTAGGGGGCAATAACTGCATCTTCTTTAAATATATAGCCGTTATTAAACTTATATTCAACACTTAAGCCCATGTCGTAAATCTGCCTTAACTGATAAACATCCGCAACAATATCCGGGTATGCAGTTATCGTTGGGAACCAAACTTTGCCAAAGGTGAAATCAGCCTTAAGGTTAAAAGACGGGTTTAAATACCTGCCAAGAAAAATCCTTCCTGCACCCTTGTAATTATCAAAATCAAAGTAAGACTTAGTTAAGGGGCCAGAGAAATCTGTAGCACTAATTCCTCCGCCAATTGCCCAACGATGACTTTCGTTTTGTGCAGTCAAAGAGAGTCCCAAAATTAACGCAAAGACAGCGGTTAATATATTTTTCATTTTCGTTATTTTTTCACCTGTTATTTCATTGCAAAAGTAACACATTTATTTCGATAGAGATGTTAATATATCCTATAATAACTTATTATTAGAGTGGTGTCTGTCCTTATCCCTATTGGTTTTCTTTAGTATATTTTCTCTCAGGGCATCCTCCAGATTGACATTGGTTTGATTCGCTAAACAAAGCAGAACAAATAGAACATCAGCCATTTCATCTGCCAAGGCTTCATCACTCTCATCCGATTTAAAAGACTGTTCTCCAAATTTTCTTGAAAAAATGCGAGCAAGTTCGCCAACCTCTTCCATAAGTACTGCTAAATTAGTCATCTCGTCAAAGTATCGAACGCCGTATTTTTTAATCCATGCGTCTACTTGTTTTTGTGCATCCTTTATCTCCATATTCCAATTTTTGTTGCAAATTAGCAAAATGAAAAGAAAGAGCACCATCTTTTTACTAGCTTCCCTTGCCATCTTGTGCTTGATGTATGCACTCAGGACAAATATTTTAGAGGGCTTTGCTGGATTTTTAATCGTGGATAATAAATTTGAGCAAGTTGAATATGCTTTCGTTTTATCCGGTAATGCTTTTGACCGAGGAAATAAAGCAGCCGAGCTGTATCACGAGGGGAAGGTCACAACTCTTGTTTGCACTGGAGCAAATATTTCAAATGACATTAAGTCTTTAGGAATAGATACCTTAGAGAGTGATTTAACTCACCTCCAATTGCTTAAAAATGGCGTTCCTGAGACTCAAATAATAAAATTTCCGGTAGGTACTAGCACCTTGGAAGAGTCGGATTTTATTCTTAGCTATTGTCAGGAAAAGGACATTCTGGAGTTGGTAGTTATCTCGTCAAAATTCCATACCCGTCGAATTCATCAGGTTTTTACCAACAAATTTGCTGAACAAGGCATAGACGTGTTTATTGCAGGTGCTAAAAGTTCCAGGTATATCGAAGAAGTATGGTGGAAAAATGAATACGGCTTAATCGCTCTAAATAATGAATACCTCAAACAGATCTATTACTTGATAAAATACTAGTATGTGAATCGTGCTCGAATAGGGTAGTGATCAGATAATTCTATCTCACTGACTTTTTCATATCCATTAATGGTAAACATAGGATGAAAGAGCGAAAAATCAATTCGTAAAAATGGTGTGGGGTTTACATAAGTTTTCCCAAAACCAATACCTTTCTCAATAAAGGCATCTTGCATACCTTGGCTTAAGGTTTTATAAGCATAGGAAACAGGCGTGTCATTGAAATCGCCACAGATAATGGTTGGATAGGGGCTTTGAGTCTTGCTTTCCAAGACTTGCTGCACTTGTTCTGCTCTATTCATGTAGCCCGTCTTTAGCTTGTTTACAATATTCATAGCAGAGTAACCCGACTCTTGTTCATTTAAATTGTCTAGGAAATTGTAATCCTCCTCGGAAAACTGATTACTTTGAAAATGGACATTATACACTCTCGCCGCTTGCGTCTCACTTAAGGCAATATCGACATACATGCAGGTGTTTAAGCGAGTACCCTTTTTAAAAGTGAGTTTGCCGGTATTTATGATTTTATAGTCAGAAAAGATGATCATTCCCCAATGCCTGTTGCCATCAATCGAATAGGTCTCAGCAAAATAATGATGCTTGTAATCTAAATTATTTTTTATTTCTTTTAGGTTGGTAAATTTACCCTTATCCTCTGTGTAAAATTCTTGAAGGCATAAGATGTTTGGCCTTTCTTCTTCCAACAATTTCAACATTTCGTTTCGCGAATTCTCATTGCCACTCCAATTATACAAGTCGAAGTTTTTTACATTCCAACTCATTAAACTGATTTCGTTTAATGTTTCTGAGGGGATAGACATTTGAAAGCTTGCTTCATTACTAGACCAAGTCAGTATCAAGGCAAAAAGGAAAAGTACGGAAACTGCTTTTAGTTTCCCAAATAACCAAAACAAAGCAAAAAACACGCAACTGATCAAAATTAGCGGATAAACTAAGCCAAGAAAGGCAAATGGCCAAAAATCAAGTGGATTAATGCCTGAGCTAAAATGAATCATAACCAAGGTAGTTAATGCCAACACATTTAATAGAATAGCAAAATTTCTGAACATAACTCGGAGGGTTAGGGTTTTTTACTTGCTTGAAACAAAAAGTCCTTTTCACTTTTACTCAAACTTGCATAGCCATCAGAAGAAATTTTATCTAATATTGCATCTATTTTTTTTTGCTTATTTTCTTGAGAACTTTGTTTTTTTACTGGATCGGGGTTCACAAATGTAACCCTAGGTTGAGGTTTTTTGTTGAACAGGGATACGAGCATATTTACTGCATTGTTAAACGGCTTGCTTAGTGACATGTTTATAGAATCTAAGTACATCATACCCACGCCAAAGGCAATTCCCGCTAGATGAATAAGCCCTGGACCAGCGCCTTCAATGTTGCCGAGGTTAAGTAGGTTAAGAACAGCAAAGCCAAGCGCAAGCCATTTTAACTTCACATCGAAAACGAGAAAAAATTTAACAGGATAATCTGGCCGTAAAAAGGCAACTGCGCCCATCAAGGCCATAATCGAAGCTGAAGCACCACTAATGGGGCTGTCCATCATAGGAAAAAGATCTAGCGAATGGAATAAAATAAAAACAACTCCTCCAAAGATGCCCCCTAGAAAATAAATGGGGAGGACTTGTTTGAACCCTTTTATAGAAATCAACATCTTCCCAAAAAAGAAGAGTAACATAACATTTACAAGCATGTGCCAGAAACTATCATGGATAAATTGGTAGCTTATTAAGGTGAAGGGTTTATATAAAAATTCGGAAGCTTTAGCCGGAAGAAAAAGCCATTCGTTAAAAAAGCTAAGTAGGGGTTGATTAGACAATTTCAACAGCCATTCGAGGGTAGTGATAATTTTTAGTAGCAGGTAGATACCAATATTAACAAATATAAGTTTTACAACAATATCTCCAGAACGAAATTGATTCTTTAAGAAGTGATTAACTTGATCTGCGGTGATATTCATTTAGAAAAAATTAGTACTAGTTTTTTGCCAATATTTAACTAACATGAAGCCCGAAAGCGCTCCAGTTACATGAGCGAAGTGAGCGATATTATCTCCACCAAACGATTTAAAACTTAGAAATAGTTCAATGCCGATGTAGATAAGCACAAAATGCTTTGCTTTTAGCGCAATTGGTGGGAAAAGTAGCCGCAATTCGGTGTTTGGGAAAAGCATTCCAAATGCAGTTAAAAGCCCAAAAACAGCGCCTGAAGCACCTATCATAGGGGCAAACTGATAAGCATTGAGTGCGCCAGTTGTATAGGGGAACATCGACCCAAATTGCAAATAATACTCTATCCCACCGATGATATTATATAATATAGCAGCCACAGTGCCCGTCACAAAATAGAAAATGACAAATCTTTTTGCCCCCCAAACCTTTTCTAATACCGTCCCAAATAAATACAAGGCATACATGTTAAAAAAGATATGCATGAAACTGCCATGCATAAAAAAATGAGTGATTAGTTGCCAAGGTTGAAAGAACGGTGCGTCAAAATACCAGAGCGCTAAGACAGGAAAAAATTTATGGAGAGGAGACGCCCCCATGCAAAAAAGAACGAAAAATATGACATTGGCTATGATTAAATGTTTAACCACTTCACTTTGGTGTAGGGAACTACTCATCTTACAAAGATAAGCAGCAATTTATTCCGATTAAAACATAAGTAGCCTTAAAGCCTGATAAAATTAAAATAATACAAAACCTACAAGAACTTGCACAAGACCGATGGTAAAACCTAGGAAAGCGCCTACCCATTCTATGAAAATAAATTCATCGGCAAGGATACTCCAAATAATTTTCTCCAATCTTTTGCTTGACAACTGTTTAACTTTATCGGCAACTATCCTTTCAATGTCTAAGCTTTTTTCTAACTGGCTCACTTGGGCTTGCATTATAGACGGGATGACCTGGTCTACTTCATTTAAAATTTCTTCTTGAATGCGAAGCTTTATTTTATTGGGGAGTAATTTTGCAGCCAAAGGATATTTTTGCACAAAGCTTAAATCAAAATAATTGGCTAAAATCTTTCCAATATTGAGCTTGATTTTATTCAAATTTTGCTCGCTTCCTATATGTTTAAATATTTCTTCAGAGGCAAGCAACTCGCTTGCCACAAGTTGCCCAATTTTTGTCGCCACTGTTGCCTGTCGTTTAGGAAAGACTCCTTGAAATTCCATTCCTAGGATAGCGATAGGATCTCTTGGGTAAAACAACATTTTAACTGCCAAGAAATTTGTAAACCACCCTATGCTACCGCCAATAATTGGTAAAGCAATAGCAACGCTAATATTGATGGAGGTTAAAATCAAGGTTTTGTTATTTCTGCATAAATACAATTTTTATAAACAACATTACTTAGAATAGGCTTTAATTATATAACTTTGACGAAAATTCAAAAAAATGGCAAAAGTTTTAGGTGTAATGTTGTGTATTGTTGGAGGTTTAGCCTCTTTAGGTGTCTTCTTTTTGTATCTAAATAGTTCAGCGGTATTGCCATACAACCCTGCAGACGGCGTGAAAGGTATTTTAGATGTAGGTCTTGCCTTGCCGTTCATTTTGTTTGGGTTAATTCTTCTTGCCGGGATACTAATGTTAAAGTTTAGTTCAGAACCTCAGGTTAAATAATTAATACTGTAGCCAAAGTTTCCAACCTTACTTTGTTTGGTCTCCTACAAAAATAGGTGAAACCTGCTTTATATTTACGACCACCATTCTTTCCGAGTATAGATTTGTATCCAGATATACTCGCTGACATTGAAGGTGTTTTACATGATGCCATCACCGAAATTGGTGCTGATGAGTTTTATGATACCCGCGCAAAAAAAGACATGAGCCAAATTCATTTTGCTCAAAAAAGATAATTAATTATTCCTTGTTGTTTTTGTGGGTGTTCCATCTGCGCTTGCTCTTTTTTTACTTAATTTGACAAAAACAACGAACTTTATGAGCATATTTGTGAAAGATTATTGCATATGAAGAACCTTAAACCAATGAACATTTTTTTCCTGCTATTGATGCCTGTATTAGCCTATGGCTTATACGTGATTGCCGTGCTGACCTTTGGCACTTTAAATGATTATCAACCGGAAGAAAAAATTGACATTGCAGGTGAAAATGAAACGGATAAATTGGCGAGTGATAGTGCAATCTTAAGCCTTATGACATGGAATATTGGCTATGGAGGTTTAGGTGCACAAAGTGATTTTTTCTTGGATGGAGGAATGATGGTCCGCCCTTCTAAAGATATTAGCGAAGCTTATAAAGCTGGAATACTGAATACTATTGCGGCGCATGAGGAGGTGGATTTCTTATTGCTTCAAGAAGTGGATGTTCGGTCTAAGCGAAGCTATTTTGTTAATCAGTTTCTTAGTATTGGTGAAGTATTACCTAATTTTACCCGAGCACATGCATTAAATTTTAATGTTAAATTTGTTCCTAAGCCTTTCCTTAGTTTTGCTCCTATTGGAAAGGTGCAGAGTGGTTTGGCGACTTACAGTAGGTTTAATGTTTCAACCAATACTAGGTATCAATTTCCAGGCAGTTATGGCTGGCCTACAAAAGCCTTTCATCTAGATAGATGCTTTTTAGAATCGCGTGTTTCATTGCCTAACGGGAGGGAATTGATAATTATTAATTCACACAATTCGGCTTACGACGGAGGCAAACTGAAACCACAAGAAATGGAATATTTGAAGGCTCACTTGCTTGCAGAATATGCAAAAGGAAACTACGTCGTGGTAGGGGCAGACTGGAATCAGTGTCCTCCTAATTTCGATTATGACAGCTTTAGCAAAGGGAATTCGGAAGACTATTATCAAGATAATATAGAAGAAAGCTTCATGCCCGAAGGCTGGCAATGGGCGTATGATGGCACAGTAGCTACGAATAGGAAATTAAACAAAACGTATAAGGAAGGGACTACGTTTACAACATTAATCGACTTTTTCTTATTATCTCCCAACTTAAGCCTTTTGGAAGTGGAAGGAGTTTCTTTAAATTTTAAATATTCAGACCACCAACCGGTTAAAATTAAAATACAATTGCAATAAAATGAATCAATGTGCTTCAAACTTGTTGATGATAAGACCTGCAAGTTTTCAATACAATCTTCAGACGGCGGAAAGTAACGATTATCAAACTAAAACTTTATTAAGCAAAGAAGAAGCCATAGCAAAGGCGCAAGCTGAGTTTGACGCCATGGTTGAAATACTTGAACAGAATGAGATTAGTGTTTGGGTTGTAGAAGACACAGCTGAACCTGAAAAACCCGATGCGGTTTTTCCGAACAATTGGATCAGCATGCACCAAAATGGCGATATTTATCTGTTTCCGATGAAAACCCCCAATCGCAGTGCCGAAAGAAGAGCGGATATTATAAGCTTTATTCAAGATAATTTTGAGGTGAATGAAGTCTTTGATTGGAGCTATTTCGAGAAAGATGCTTTGGCATTAGAAGGAACTGGAAGCATGATATTTGACCATATAAACCGTAAGATTTATGCTTGTATATCACCACGAACAAGTGAGAAACTCTTTATCAAGTTTTGTGAAGAGTTGGAGTATGAGCCCATAGTTTTCAATGCTTTTAAACGAAATGGTGCAGCGCAATATCACACGAATGTAGTGATGTGTATTGGCGAGGATTTTGCTGTCGTATGCTTGGATGCGATTACCAATAAAGCAGAGAAAACTGAGGTTAAGAACTCATTATTAGCAGGTGGATTTGAGATTATTGAAATTACACAAGAACAGTTAGAAGAGCATTACGCTGGCAACATGCTTCAAGTGTATAATGAACAACGATTATCTTATTTGGTGATGAGTGAACGAGCATTTAAATGCTTGACAACGCATCAAATTAACCAAATAGAGGCGCATACTGAGATTATTGCTGTTCCTATATACTTCATTGAAGAAGTAGGTGGGGGAAGTGCTAGATGCATGATGGCCGAAATCTTTATCGAAGAGAAGATCTAGTGGGATAATAAATTATATCATTTTGGTGCGTTTCAAAAGGTAGGGCGTTAAAACCTGATTGAACGGCTTGTTAATGTCTGCAGCTACAAAATCTATTTTGTACTGAGCACATTTTAGCTTAAGCGCTTTTTCATAAGCTTGCATATGTGCGGCATACTTTGCTTTCACCTCATTGGCATGAAGTTTAACCTCTGCGCCATTTTCCATATCGACAAATAAATATGGACGATTATCAAAATCAAAATTAATCTCATGCGCGCGGTCTACTACGTGAAAAAGAATCACTTCGTGCTTGTTGTGCTTTAAATGTTGCAACGCGGCAAAAATATCTTCGCTATTCTCTTGTTGCATCATATCACTGAAGACAATAACCAATGACCGTTTATGAATTTGGTCGGCTATGGCATGCAAGCAAGAAGCGGCGTGGGTAGTTTTATTCAATTTTTCGTTGGCTAGTAGTTTTTCCATTTCGTGATACAAGCCATTGATGTGTACGACATTGGATTTAGCTTTTGTGATAAGATCAACCTTATCAGAAAATAAAGCCAGCCCTGCAGCATCTCGTTGTTTACGAAATAATTCAATTAGTCCTGCGGCAGATAATACGGAGAAATTAAGTTTATTGATGACATCCTTTTTACTAGGATAATACATGGATGAAGAAGTATCTATTATAACATGGCAGCGCAAATTGGTTTCTTCATCATATCGTTTGGTAAATAATTTATCAGTTCGTGCAAATACCTTCCAATCAATATTCTTAGTAGATTCCCCAGGATTGTATAGTCTGTGCTCTGCAAATTCTACAGAAAAACCGTGAAATGGACTTTTGTGCAAACCTACAATAAAGCCTTCAACGACCTGTTTAGCCATAAACTCCAGGTTCTTAATCTGCTGTACTTCCTTAAGTTCGTATAAAGCCATAATTGATTTACTTGAAACAAAAAACCGCTGAGCTTGCTATCAAGTTCAGCGGTTTAAAGATATATTTTTCAGGGTAAATTACGAATTCTTATAGGTGTTTGTTGATCGCTTCAACAAATGCTTGCTTGGGCTGTGCACCTACCAATCTTTCTACAATTTCACCATCTTTAAGTAATAAGATAGTTGGGATATTTCTGATGCCAAATTTTTGAGCGGTTTCAGGATTTTGGTCGACATTTAACTTACCTACGTTCACCTTTCCTTCAAATTCATCTGATAAAGCTTCAATGGTCGGACCTAAAGCTATACAAGGACCACACCATTCAGCCCAAAAATCAACTAGTGTAAGTCCGTTTCCTTCTTTTACATCGCTCTCAAATGTAGCGTCTTTAAATTCTAATGCCATTTGCGTTTTTTTTATTCTTTTATAATAATTGCAAATCTAAAACATTCTATTAACTTCAATTGCATAAAAATTATTTTTTTGAGGCTTTAACTAATTTGAATTTGGACATATAGTTTTTTTTATTATCTTTGAAATGGGATACAGTAGGCTTGATTTTTAATTGAATCCAATGAAAAATAGCAAAGCCTCAGAGCAAAACAGTTCACTAGAACACCTTCAAAAGACTTACGATGCTTATCGGGCAAAAGAGGATTTTAAGAATGCCTTTTTTACGCTAAAGAAGATCGATGCAATCCAAGAGCAGTTAATGCAGCAGCAAAAAAAGGCGAAATATGCTGAGTTGGAAAAGCAATATCAGCCCAAGCAAAAGGATGAGTTGCTTATTCAAGAAAGAAAGTACAACAAAGCCTTAAAAGAGAAGAATGCTGAACTAGCCAAGGTTCTTGAAAATCAAAAGACTACAGAGCTTCATTTGAAGAGCTTACAGTTGCAGTTGAGTCCACATTTCATATTCAATACTTTACAATCCATTCAAAGCGTAATATTTCAGCAGGATGCGGAAAAAATAGGAGACTCTATTGCCCAATTTTCCAATTTGATGCGTTCTATTTTAAGTGCTTCTCAGAAAAGTAAAGTGACTATTTTAGATGAAATGGAGTTGTTGGAAACGTATTTATTTTTGGAACAGAAGCGCTTTGAACATCGGTTTAGTTTTGATATAGTCGTGAAGGGTACCGATAAACCAGGTGAAGTGTATTTGCCCTCCTTACTTATTCAACCTTTTGTAGAAAATGCTATTCTTCATGGTGTGGGCAATCAAAAGGATGGAGATATTGCTATCATTTTTAAGAAGGAAACGGACTTTCTTTACATCCATATTTTGGATAATGGTATTGGGCGTGCTGAGGCAAAAAAAATTGATAAAAGTACGCATCAAGGAACTTCGACAGCCTTAAAAATATTGCAGGAGCGTGCAGACACATGGAGTAAATCGGATAGCTTTAACTTCCGGTTTCGGATAAAGGATAGAAAGAAAAATAATAGAATAGTTGGGACACAAGTAATTATTCAAGTTAACTATTTAAACCCAGTAAAATGATTAAAGTATTAATGGTAGAAGATGAACGTGGGGCTGTAGAGGTTTTTCAAAATCTCATTGCTCGACACCAAGACAGTTTTGAATTCTTAGGGGCAGCGCGCAATGTTAAAGAAGCTGTTACTCGTATAGAGGAGGATGAACCCGACTTGTTGATTTTAGATATTTCTTTACCGGATGGGACAGGTTTCGATGTGCTAGAAATTATTGGAGATATTCGATTTGAAGTTATATTCTTAACAGCGCATGAGAGCTTTGCCATTAAGGCGATAAAGAACAATGCATTTGATTATATACTTAAGCCTTTCCAATCAACAGAAATGAATGAAGCTTTGCGAAAAGTTAAGTTAAAGTTGGAAGATAACACGAAGAAGAATGGCACTAAAAAGATAGCTTTACACACCCAAGAAGGGATAGACTTTATAAAAATTGAAGATTTGCTGTACTTAAAGGCTTCGAGCAACTACACAGAGATATACTTGATAGGTGGAGAGAAGTTATTGGCTTCAAAAACTTTGAAAAATTTTGAGCGATTATTGGATCACCCAATGCATAGAATTCATAACAGTTATATGATAAACTTAAAATTTGTGAAGAAGTTTGATAAGTCGGAATCCAGTATTTATTTAGAAACTGGAAAAAGTCTACCTGTATCTAAACAACGTAAAAGTAGCTTGTTTCAACATTTCACAAAAGAGATATAGATGGATGAAGCTAGTGCAGTTGAATTGAAGGAGCTTGAGAATTTATTCGCTAAGGCTAATGGATTATTAGAAAAGAAGGATTATTCTAGCTCAAAGTTGATTGCAAATAAATTATTAGTGCATGCAAAACAATGCCATTCGTCGCTATTTCAGGCAAGAGCATATGGTCTATTTGCATTTATTTCATATAATTTTAATGAGATAAAAAAAGCAATTAATTTTTTCGAACTATCCCATGAAACTTATCTGGGACTGAAAAGAGTAGATCCTCTAGAAATTTTTAAAACTAGAAATTCATTAGGTGTGGTGTATAAATTAAATGGAGAGCTTTGGAAATCAATGTTAGTTTTGAAATCGTCTATAGAGCTTGCAGAACAACACGATATACCAAATTCGTCAGGATACAATAACATTGCTGTTATATATAGTTCTCAGAAAAAATTTGAAAAGGCACTTGCTTTTTTTAAAATGGCAAAAAAAGTAGAATTACGAAACAAAAAACCTGATGATATTAAAATTAATCAATTTGATTCAAATAGTGCAAAAATGTTGATTAGTTTAAATAGACTATCTGAAGCGGAAACAATTTTAGATAAAACCAAGAGCTTTTTTGAAGATAAAAATGACATCTCTTCGGTAGCATTAAATTATAGGTGCTTAGCTCAACTTAATTTTAATAAAGGGGATTATGCAGAATCTGAAAAATGGTTGTTGAAAGTCTTGAGTTTTTCA
>JADHRO010000047.1 GCA_016777395.1 Chitinophagales bacterium
CTTACACCCAAAAGTTTTTGGTGGTATTCTTGCTAGAAGAGAAGAAGAGAGTGATGTCATGCAGTTGGAAGAGTTTGACATCCCCACCATTGACTTAGTCATTGTTGATTTATATCCTTTCGAAGAAACTGTAGCAAACACGTCTAGCCAATCTGATATCATAGAAAAAATTGACATTGGTGGAATCTCATTGATTCGAGCGGCAGCTAAGAACTTTAAAGATACCTGTGTGCTGTCTTCAAACAAGCAATACGGTGAGTTTATCGATATTTATAAGGCTCAGGACGGCAAGCTTACGATGGAGCAGCGAAAAACTTTCGCAGCAAAATCATTTGCTACCTCCTCTCATTATGATACGGCTATTTTTAACTACTTCAACAGCGATAATAGTCAGGCAGATTTCCGACAAAGCTTTGAACAGGAAAAGGCACTTAGATATGGAGAAAACCCCCATCAATCTGCCTTCTTTTATGGAAAATTAGACAACTACTTTGATCAACTTCACGGTAAAGAACTTTCATACAATAACTTGGTCGATATCGATGCAGCGGTTAATGTCATCGCCGAATTTAGCGAGCCAAGTTTTGCAATTATGAAGCACACCAATACCTGTGGACTTGCTAGTGCAGCAAACAATAACCTTGCATACGACAAAGCGCTTGCCTGTGATCCTGTTTCTGCTTTTGGGGGTATTTTAGCGACCAATCAAAAAATTGAGTTGGAGCTCGCAGAAAAAATTCATCAATTATTTTGCGAAGTGGTGATTGCACCAGAATTTTCTGATGAGGCCCTTGAGGTTTTGCGTGGAAAGAAAAATAGAATCCTTCTGAGGCAAAAGATATTTACTAAACCTGCTAAGCAGTTTAAATCCCTTTTAAATGGAGTTATCGCTCAAGATTACGACGGCTTTATGGAAGATGAAAGTGCTTTCAAACTTGCAACAGGTAAAAACATAAGTGCGGATCAAGCACAAAATTTAGTATTTGCCATAAAAGCAGTAAAGCACCTTAAATCGAACGGGATAGCTTTGATTGCAAACAAACAATTGATAGGGATGGGCTGTGGTCAAACCTCTCGTGTGGACGCCCTTAGACAAGCGATTACTAAAGCCAAAGCTTTTGGCTTTGATTTGAAAGGCGCAGTTATGGCGTCCGACGCTTTTTTCCCTTTTCCCGACTGTGTGGAAATTGCAGCGGAAGAGGGGGTTGTGGCTATTTCTCAACCTGGGGGATCCATAAAAGACCAAGATTCAATTGATGCCTGCGACAGTTTAGGGCTTTCCATGGTATTTACGGGCACAAGACATTTTAAACATTAATAGAATAAGAAAAGAATGGGTTTATTTAATTTTTTTACGGAAGAGATCGCAATCGATTTAGGAACAGCGAATACGCTTATTATTCATAATGACAAAGTCGTAGTCGACCAGCCATCCATCGTGGCAATAGATCGAAGAACGGGAAAGGTTGAGGCCGTTGGTGCTCGTGCCATGTTGATGCATGAAAAAACGCATGAAAATATTAAAACTACTCGACCATTAAAAGATGGGGTTATTGCAGATTTTTATGCTGCAGAAATAATGATTCGGGAAATGATTACCATGATTTATCAAGGCAAACGTAAACCTTTATTCCCCCCTTCTTATAAAATGGTTATTTGCATTCCTAGTGGAATTACTGAGGTTGAAAAGCGTGCCGTAAAAGATAGTGCCGAAAACTCTGGAGGGAAGGAAGTTAAAATGATTCATGAGCCTATGGCCGCAGCTATTGGTATTGGTATTGATGTGGAAGAACCTAATGGAAATATGATCATTGATATAGGTGGAGGAACTACCGAGATTGCAGTTATTTCTCTATCCGGAATTGTAGGTGATCAGTCTATACGTGTGGCAGGAGATGAGTTTACCGCCAATATTGTCAGCTATATGAGAAGGCAACACAACATGATGATTGGTGAACGTACAGCGGAAAAAATTAAAATTAATATTGGTGCAGCACTGACCGAGTTAGAAAATCCCCCTGAAGATTTTCCGGTAAATGGCCGAGATTTAATGACGGGAATTCCCAAGCAAATTATTGTTACCTATTCTGAGGTTGCTCATGCTTTGGATAAAGCAATTTCAAAAATTGAAGAGGCCATCCTGAAAGCATTAGAAACAACCCCGCCAGAATTGGCTGCCGATATATACAAAACCGGCTTGTATCTAACAGGAGGTGGGGCCTTATTGAGAGGATTGGATAAGCGTATCTCTGCCAAAACAAAGCTACCTGTCCATGTAGCTGACGACCCATTGAGAGCAGTGGTAAGAGGAACAGGTATTGCATTAAAGAAAATGGACCAGTACACCTTCCTAATGGACTAAATCATGTGGAGCGCGCAGCATGTATAACCTAATTAAATTTATTTTAAAGTATCACTTTACTATTCTGTTTATCCTCATAGAAATCGTTGCGATTTCAATTTTATTTCAACACAACAAGTATCAAAAAGTTAAGTTTATAAACGCTGCCAATTTTCTTACTGGCTCCGTTTATCAAGCCCAATCTACTGTGACAGATTACTTTGAGTTGAGGGCAATCAATCAGCACTTGGCTACAGAGAATGCAAGGCTCCAAGGTATGGCAGAGGAGCTTAATTATATCGAAGTACCCACGCTATATAACGACACCGTATATGTTAATGACAGCTTGGTCATTGATACTGCAAGACAATTACATTTTCACGCCGCTAAGGTTATTAGTAACTCTTTGAGCAAGCCATTCAATACCATTTTTATTGATAAAGGAACAAAGCATCATTTCTATGAGGACATGGGAGTTATTAATGCTGAAGGAGTGGTTGGGATCGTTCGTAGTGTTTCAGATAATTATGCCACCATAACACCTATCCTAAATAGGAACTTTAACATGAATGCGAAAATAAAGGGTTCCGGCTATTTTGGCAACTTGTCTTGGGATGGTCAAGATCCGAATTATGCACAACTCACGGACATCCCCAACCACATCAGCCCTCTTCAAGGTGATACCATCATTAGCAGCGGTTATTCTCAAATTTTTAAGGAGGGACACATTATCGGTTACATCCATCAAGTAATTAAAGTTCCAGGTAAAAGCTTTATTAATTTAGATGTGAAGCTCGCTGTAGATTTCGGTAACTTAAATTATGTTTACGGTATTGAAAATAAAATTAAAGAAAGTATAGACAGTTTAGGCTTTGAAAATTAAACCCAAACATATCGTTATCTGGTTTGTAGTGTTATTGCTACAAATACTCGTATTTAATCCGCTTAATGTGAGTGGTTATATTAACCCTTACGTCTATCCACTGTTAATTATTCTTCTGCCATTCGACATGGCGGGTTGGTTGTTGTTGATTCTTGCCGCTTGCTTAGGTTTATCCATAGACGTTTTTACCGGAACCTTGGGTATGCATTTATTTGCTTTGGTTTTCATGGCAGGTCTTAGGCCAAGTATTGCCAAAATCCTTTCTCTTTCCAAACAAGAACCCGGTGCATATATAAACATTAAACAACATGGACTTATAGTAAGTGCCACCTTTATCGGTGTGCTTCTTTTTATTCACCACATCATGTATTTTTTGTTGGAGACTTTTGCTTCGTCTGGTTTATCATATGGACTTCTTAGAACTTTTGCAAGCCTATTTTTCAGCCTTTTTATTTCTATGATTTTATTGTTGGTGATAAATCCTGGGCGCAATGAAAGATAGGTACAAACAAAGGGCATATGTTCTGGGCTCTCTGATTGTAATATTGGCCATAATTTTTTTAGGAAAGCTCTTTTCCATTCAAGTCCTGGATAGGAAATATCAAGATATAGCGCAAAGAATGGCCGTCAAACAAATTAAACTATATCCTAATAGGGGCCTTATTTTTGACAGGAATAATGAGTTATTGGTATACAACCAAGCCATATATGACATTATGGTTATCCCACGACAAGTAGAGAATTTAGACACCGCGATGTTTTGCTCAATTTTTGAAATATCCAAAGAAGTTTTTGAAAATAAAATGGCCACTGTAAGTAAGGATTTGTTCTATTATAGTCCAAGTGAATTTATAAAGCAAGTGTCTGGAGAAAAGTATGCTTTATTTTTGGAACATTCTCATAAATTTAGGGGGTTTTATGGAGAGACGCGGACAATCCGAAATTATATGCAAGCTTGCGCGGCGCATATTCTTGGAGATGTTGGCGAGGTAGACTCAGTAGACATCACCAATTCTGATTACTACTATCAACCGCGCGATTACGCCGGAAAAAGCGGCTTAGAAAAGCTCTATGATGATGATTTAAGGGGTGCACGGGGGTATAAATATGTGTTTATCGATAAATACAATAAGCAGCAAGGAAGCTTTGACGAAGGGCGAAATGATAGCCTCCCTTCCCAAGGCGCTAATTTGGCAACAACCCTTGACATTAAGCTTCAAGCTTATGGCGAGCGACTCCTTCAAAATAAAGTAGGAAGTATTGTTGCTATAGAGCCTCAAACTGGTGAAGTATTGGCGCTGGTTAGCAGCCCCAGTTTTGATCCCAATCTTTTGTGCGGTTCAGAACGTGGGAAAAACTACTCTAAATTGGTCAAAGACCCATTAAAACCGCTGTTTAATCGAGCGGTAATGGCACAATACCCGCCAGGATCTACTTTTAAACCCTTGACCGCTGCAATCGCTTTACAAGAAGGCGCAATATCCCCAAATTATGCCTACACGTGCAATACCTTGTACTACATTCCCGGCTATACCCTGCACTGTTCACATAAACACGACAAAACTACAAACGTACAACAAGCTATTCAACATTCTTGTAACCCCTATTTTTGGGAAACCTTCAAAAAAACATTGCAAATTGGAACCTATAAAAACACCAACGAAAGTTATGCTAAATGGTATGATTATGCGACTAAATTTGGACTAGACAGTCCTCTGGGAATCGATATGTTGAGTGAAAAAGCGGGAAACATACCTACGCCTGAATATTACAACAATTTATATGGGAAGGGAAGTTGGCGAGCGGTTACTATTATATCCTTAGCTATTGGTCAAGGAGAGCTTCTTTTAACTCCTCTTCAGCTGGCCAATTTATACGCCACTTTTGCAAACAGAGGGCACTATATTACCCCGCATTTAGTAAAAACTATAAATGGGAAACCGAATCCAAAACCGCAAAGACAAGAAACAGGAATAGATAAACAATATTTTGATGTAATTGCTGAAGGTTTGCAGATGGTCGTTGATGTCGGTACGGGTCGTCGCTCCAAAATACCCAAACTCCCTTTTGGTGGCAAAACAGGAACAGCACAAAATCCTTTTGGGGAGGATCACTCGATCTTCGCTGGATTTGCGCCTATTGATAATCCTCAGATTGCTGTTGCAGTTTTTGTAGAAAATGCAGGTGGGGGTTCTGAATATGCCGCACCTATTGCAAGTCTAATCGCTGAAATGTATTTACATGATACTATAGCTGCTAGTAGAATGGACTTCGAACAAGTTATCTTAGATGCCAATTTAACTGAAATACTTGAAGATGAGGAGGGTGAGGAGCCATGAGAAGCAATAATTTGATAAACAGTATTGATTGGGTGCTCATTGGACTATATGTGTTACTGGCTTCTTTGGGCCTAGCCTTTGTATACTCTGCCACTTATATACCAGAAGATCCTTCATTCTTCAATTTTTCCAGCTCTTACGGCAAGCAATTTATGTGGCTCTTCATTAGTCTACTAATCGGAATGTTTATCATCGTCATTGATTATACATTTTATACCTCCTTTGCGTATATCATTTTTGGATTAATTATGCTTTTATTGGCGTCTGTATTGGTGTTTGGTGTTGAAATTAATGGCTCGAAATCTTGGTTTGCATTGGGGTCTATTCGTTTTCAGCCGGCAGAGTTGGCTAAATTTGCCACTTGTTTAGCCTTAGCCAAGGTATTGACTGGTGTGCAGGTCAATCTAAAAACTTGGTCGGGAAAGTTTAAGGCTCTAGCTGTGTTACTTATCCCTATTGGCTTAATACTTCTGCAGGGGGACGTTGGATCTGCTATAGTTTTTGCCGGGCTGATCTTTGTGCTTCACCGGGAAGGCTTAGGGTCGGGCTATCTCATCATTGGCTTTGGGTCCATCTTCCTCTCCGTAATGGCTTTACTCTATCCTCCATTGGTTTTAATGTTTTTCTATGGTCTTATTTTCTCCCTGATTATATATTATAATCGAAAAGCCAAGCATCCCATTATTGGACTTGCAGGGATTACTATAGGGAGTTTTGCTTATGCCTTTATCTATAAACATCACCTTCTCTCCTTCCTACCTTTAGAAATGTTTGGGGCTAAATTCAGCGAACACCTCTTGTTATTGATTCCAATGCTTTTGTTAATCATCATTGGATTCTTCGTTTTTTTTAAACGCAAAAAGTGGCTGCCGGCTACAATGATAATCTTCCTTTTCGTTGGTGCATATACCTTCTCTGTTGATTTTATGTTTAACAATGTATTGAAACAGCATCATCGCGATCGTATTAATTTAATTTTAGGTAAAATTGAAGATCATTCAGGCGCGGGATATAATTTGTTTCAATCTAAAGTTGCTATTGGCTCTGGAGGAATGTTTGGTAAGGGATATCTTCAAGGTGCGCAAACCTTATTGAATTATGTTCCGGAGCAGTCCACGGATTTTATTTTCACCTCCGTTGCTGAACAGTTTGGATTCCTAGGAAGTTTTCTTATCATTCTATTGTATGTTCTCTTGCTCCTACGAATTATTCAAGTAGCTGAACGGCAGCGTTCCACGCTGGCGAGAGTCTATGGCTATGGGGTGGCTAGTATTCTCTTTGTGCACTTTGCAGTAAATATTGGCATGACGATAGGATTGGTCCCCGTCATCGGCATTCCCTTACCCTTTATAAGCTATGGAGGTAGCTCCTTGTTAAGCTTTACTATTTTGTTGTTTGTCTTAATTAAATTTGATACCGAGCGACTTAGTGTGCTTCGTTAAATGGCCTCAGTATAGCCAAAACCCTATTCCAGCTTAGTTTGAATAAGTTTATGCATTTCTTCTTGACTGCTTTATAACATAAGTTGGTCAAGTATTCACTGATAGTTTTGCTCTTCTGAAAATTTGATAGCTAGTTATACAGCTTGAATCCAATACCTCCTTGGATTGGTTCATATAAAAATGCCCTCGACTTATCGAGGGCATTAGTTTTACCTTATTAATATATTGCCTCTATCTTGTACCCATATAAGCATCCAAATCATCGATACTAGAGCTCCACTCAAAAGCATCATTTACCTGATAATAATTTTGTCGATCCAAACAATTATCGTAAGCATATTTAGCAAAGTCTAATTTGCCTTCATCCCAACTCATGGCGTTCATGATGCCTTTGATTTGCAGAACAGTTAGACAGTTTGACCTGGCTGCTTGTTTCGCAATAACTAATTTATCGTCATCGAAACTCTTATCGTCCATACTATTCATCAAGGCGGAATAGCTTCCTCCTGTCATCTGTGGGCACACAACTTCTTGAACTACCGGTGGTGACTGAACAACAGGTTGCGTTTGCACAACTGTAGTGGTGGTTGTGGTTGTGGAACTGTACGATGTATTCCCAAAACCATCATTCATGTTTACATTAACTCCCATATTCACTCCATTTACATTAACTCCCATGTTCATGCCGTTCATGTTTACTCCCATATTAATACCTTCAGATGAACCCATTGTCTGTGTTGTTGTCGTTTCCGTCACTTGCATACTCACCACCGGTTGGGGCATTGGTGTAGTATTATATTGAACGACCTTTACGTTGGGTGGTGGCGGTGGTGCTGTTGCTAGAGAATTAAACGCAAAAGGCTTCATCACTAAATTTCCCTTTTTATCATACTTAATTTTATAAGTAACATCGCAAGGATTGCATTCTGCTCCCGTCACATAAAAAAACTTCTTTTCAATTGCTCCAAGAGTGCCGTCATTAAAAATAACTTTTCCAGCATAATATTCGGCTGAGAGCCCCTCCAATCTAACATTGGTTTCTGCAGTCTCATTTTGACGTATCCCATTTAAAACAAGGTAGAATGGCAAACCATCCTCAGAAAATACGCTTACATTGTTTTGCGCAAAACTTAAATCCGTCGCCATCATTAGGCCGACAATAACTAGTACAATTTTATTCATTTTTAAGTTGCAAATATAATTACTTAACAATAGAGTTTATTATTTCACAATATAATTCTCATATGGCATTCTACTCGCCAAAGAACGTGCCAAAGTTAATTCATCGGTATACTCAAGCTCTCCGCCAAAAGAAACCCCCCGTGCAATCGTTGTCAGTTTAACCTCAAATTCTTGAAGGACTTTGGAAATATAATAAATAGTGGTATCCCCTTCCATAGTTGGGCTTATCGCCATTATAATCTCCTTGACTTCATCTGCACGAATTCTATCTAATAAGCCTTGGATGTTCAACTCATCTGGTCCAATACCATTAACAGGAGAAATGATGCCGCCCAATACGTGGTACAAGCCTCGAAACGTCCCAGTATTCTCAATAGCAATAACATCTCGAATGTTTTCAACTACACAAACCACACTCGCGTCTCTATTTACATTGGTACAAAGATCACAGACTTTGTGATCACTATAATTATAGCATTTTTCGCATGTTTTTACTTCACTTCGCATTTGGCGAACAGCCTCGCTAAAGTTAGTCACCTTGTCCTCATCTTGCTTTAACAAATGAAGGATTAATCGCAAGGCGGTTTTTTCTCCAATACCTGGCAATTTTTTAAACTCGGCAACGGCGGTTGCTATCAATTTTGACGGATAGTTCATGGTTTAGTTCTGATTCTTAATGTCCCAACTCAAATAATAGATATTATTCTCTACTAAGATAGTATCCATTTGGAAAGCTTTTATAATTTGACTGCCTTTTTCTGCGGCCGGTCGTGCATAATCCAATACTTTTAGATTAAAGTTCTCCTCATACTCGGGACTATAAACCACCAAAACAGGTAGCTCATTAAGTTCATCCAAAATTAAATCAGGAACTCGCTTTTCCAACAAGAGGTCCACTTGAGCCCTTGCCTGATTTTCAGCAGTCCTAGACATTTTGCAGTTAAACAAGGGTAATTTTGAATACGCGCTGAGCTGCATCCAAAATCTTGTCCATCCATCCTGATCATCAATGGTGATATCATAGTTCTCTGACCCCACCTGCACAGCTGGTATAGTGTATATCGCTTGATAGGCCGTGAAATCGGCTAGCTCATTAAGCACTTTAAACTTTTCTTCTAGGAGACTTTCCTCAAAAACATTCACTTGATGCACTTTACTTTGATAAACCATCGCATTGAAGGTATCCCATCCCAAGATGAATATTAGACATAGGCCCGCAATAAAGCGCAGGGTTCTATTCTTTACTTCTAATCCAACTAACAATTTAAAAAACAGGATGCATGCCATCAAAGAGACCATCCAAAAACCCATCCAAGAAAATCTGCCCAGACAGCGAAACTGCGTAATCAAATCGATATGCTCGTAGAGAAAATAAAACGGTGAGATTATATTGTCAAAACTTAGCGGAATTATACACAGTTTTATGTAGGTTCCTGAAGCAGCAGCATAGCTAAATAGCACCGTAAAGAGCAAGCTTGAAATAAAAGTGTTCTTCCGGATTCGTTCAAACAATGACTTGAAAGATAAATTGCCTTTCACTCGCTGAAACAAGACGTAAAGAAAGCATAAGAATAAAACAGCCCAAGTAAAGTTTCCCCAAAACCCACTAGATTCATTGGAGATTTCGCTTGGGCTCTTACAACTTCTAATAAGAGGAAAGAGGTCATTAAAGGTATAAGGTGTCAGTATTGCCTCAGGTACAAATTTCCATTCAGACCAATTAAAGCCCTGAGCAGTGGAATTTCGTAATGCCGCATACTGGTCAATATATTGAGTAAGTAAATAAAAACTTATCCCTCCAATCAGCGCTGTCAATACAAATCCAATAACCGGCTTCCATTGATAGTTTTTCGTCCTGATTCCTTCTTGTAAAAACACACTCATTACAAACACCCCAAGAGGGAGAGCAATGAGCGGGATATAATATATATGGGCAAATGCAGAAATGACAATTAAAGCAAAAATGGATGCAGTGATTGTAATAAAGTCCTTTTGCTTCGGCTCAAGCCAATAGATGTAGATTTTTCGCAGCAGCAATAGCAAGATAAGCAGCAGAATACTCAAGGATAAGTTATATACCCCATAAGACAGTTTAAGAATTTGGGGGTTTATCCAAGAAAAAGCAATGGCTAAAAAGAGGGCCAGAAACACTCGCTTATTGGCATATGGATGGATAAGTTTAAAGAATAAAATCGGCGTAAGCCAAATATTTAACAAAAAGAAATAATTGTGAATAGCCACACTATGCGCTTCAATTGAAAAGAGATACGTATTAATCCATTTCAAAGGCATAGCTAGCAGGGGTGTGTTGTCTGTAAAGAACACGTACTCGCCAAAGGGGTAGTTCATTTGTGTGAAATGCCACGGACTATAGGCGCTTGGGTCTTGTGCGATAAACTGCGTAAATGTGAAATAATTTTTTAGCCCGTCGTATGTGTTCGTAAACATATAGGCGTTGGGTTCCAGAATGACATGACTAAAAACCACTAAAACAATAAGCAACTGCAGAATGGCTAGAACAATAATGGGGTGTGATAGAATTTTATTATAAATTTGTCTAAACATTAATCCAATAGATATTTATCAATTAGCCATCATAACGCCCTGTTTTAACCCTGTAAATAATTGGGTAGAGAACTACATCGACAATTGCAAAAGTATCAAAAACTTGTTGAATACCGTGGAGATCAAATGGATTTTGGTCGATGACGGCTCTGATTTAGGTATCAATACCCGGGATACTGAACGAATAGCTCGTGAAATTAAAAATTTTGAAGCTATTTTCTTAGATAAAAATTTTGGTAAAGGCTATGCTGTTCGCAAGGGTATGCAAAACGTTCAAGCCGAAACTTACCTCTACACCGATATTGATTTCCCATACAGGAATGAAGACCTAGTAGGCATGTATGAGCGCTCGTGTGCAGCGGGTGATCTTCTTCTCGCTTCACGAAACGAGCAGTACTACGAAAACGTGGCAAAAGGCCGAACACTTATTTCTAAATTATTTAAACGTGCGATTCGCTTTTTATTCAATATCCCCACCATAGATACGCAAGCGGGTTTGAAAGTTTTATCACAAGCCGCCAAAGACCTTCTCTTGCAAACTCGTGTAAATCGATATTTAT
>JADHRO010000048.1 GCA_016777395.1 Chitinophagales bacterium
GTTGTGTTTATTGGATGAGCCCACCAGTAATTTAGATGAGCATGGAGTTGAATGGTATTTGAATACTCTAGAAAAAATGCCAAAAAATAGAACCTTAATTATTGCTTCTAATTTGGAACGCGAATATGGATTCTGTAAACATAAAATCGATATCAATCAATATAAAAAGTAGCTATGAAGAAAGCATTTGTTTTTCCAGGTCAAGGGAGTCAGTTCATTGGAATGGGTAAAGAGTTAATACAAGAACGTTCATCCTTTAAGGACTACCTGCATCAAGCCAAGAATATCTTAGGCTTTGACTTAGCTAAAATAATGCTCGAAGGACCTGAGGGAAAACTACTCCAAACCAGTGTTACTCAACCGGCAATATTTGTGCATGCTGTGGCAGATGCGCTTACCCGAGAGGAGTTTAATCCAGAAGCTGTCGCAGGTCATTCTTTAGGCGAGTTTTCTGCATTGGTAGCTGCAAAGGTCTTGAGTTTTGAAGATGGTTTACAATTGGTTAAAGCAAGAGCAAACGCGATGCAGAAAGCCTGTGATGTTCAGAAAAGTGGCATGGCTGCGATCATTGGTTTAGAAAATGAACAGCTTGAACAAATTTGCTCTGGTATTGATGAGCTTGTGGTGCCTGCTAACTATAATACGATAGGTCAAGTGGTTATCTCCGGCACTGAGAAGGGGATAGATATAGCTGTCGATAAATTTAAAGAAGCAGGTGCTAGAATGGCTATTAAGCTAAAAGTAAACGGAGCCTTTCATTCGCCTTTAATGAAAAGTGCTGAGGAAGAGCTAGCTGCTCAGATAGAAGCGATTACTTTTAATACGCCTGTTTGCCCAATTTATCAAAATGTTGTTGCTGCCCCCGTAGTTGATGTTGAAGAGATTAAAATGAATTTAATCAAACAACTTACAGCACCTGTGCTATGGACGCAGTCTATAATTCGAATGAAAGCGGATGGATTTGAGTCTTTTGAAGAAGTAGGACCAGGGAAAGTTTTAAGCGGTCTTATTCGAAAGATTCGTTAAAGACATTCATTTTTTGTTAAATTACATTTGTAGTACTGGCTTTTATTTAAGGACTAGAGTAACAGATATTTTTTGATATTTAGTTTGACCCTGGAAGAAGGAACCCGTCAATAAAAATTCAAATAGTGCCCGTATAATAGTTTTCATATTAAGTAAGTTTGTAATTTTACACAGATCTGCCGAAATAAAATAAAATATTTAACTCGAAATTAGCCTAATTATGTTGATGTTATTAAAAGGAAGAGCACCTTATTTATTATTATTAGTTGTTGTTTTTAGTTCGTTTGCTTGCAACAATAAGAACCCTGAAAATCGTGATAATGAGCCTAAGGTTGAGGGTACAAATGACATCGTTGATTTGAATGTTTCATCAATTCAGGATGAGCAGAGCAGTAATGCAGAAATCCTAGTTGATGCAATGGATGTGTCCAAGTTAAATGATTGCCAAAAAAATGTGCAACAGTTATTAGGAAGTTGTGTAGATGAAAACTATTCTGCTGCTGCCAAAGTAATTATGTATCGTGGATCAGATGAAAGGAGAAATGGACAAGATTCATTTAATCTTTTAAATGCCAGTGAAGCTAATACCGTCAAAGTCACTTGTGATGTCATCTCAGCCTGGCTGGGTGAATCGAAATCATACGAGTTTATCACCTACCAAGAGGAGGAAACTGAATTTGGAATGCAATACGTAGTCGAGGTCTTATTTACTCAAGAAAAGTTGGGTGTAAAGCGGCATTTATTTTACTTTATGGACACGCCAAAAGGTAAACTACTCGTTAATATGATCTAGTATAACATTCCAGCAATTGTTGCTGTCATGAAGCAAGCGATGGTTCCACCTACTAAGGCCCTTACACCTAATTTAGCAAGCGTGGATTGTTGATTTTGAGCTAAAGCACTTATTCCTCCAATTTGAATCCCAATAGAAGCAAAGTTGGCAAAGCCACATAATGCATAGGTTGCAATTATAATTGACTTTTTATGATGGAATAATTCCGCTGCCTTTAACTTACCTAGGCTTGCATAAGCAAAGAATTCATTAAGTATAGTCTTTTCACCAAGAAGTTGTCCAACCATTACTGCATCAGACCAGTCAACGCCAAGCATCCAAGCTACAGGAGAAAAAATCATTCCTAAGATATACTGTAATGTAAGTCCTTCAAATCGACCAGCAGTATTCGCATAAATTTTAGCATTAAGGTTTGTCCACTCACCAAGCTGAAAACTCATTGCATTAAACATATACATGAAAGCAGTAAACACTAATAACATTACGCCAACATTCACGGCTAGTTTTAAGCCATCTCTTGTTCCGGTAGAGATTGCATCCAAGATATTTGCACCAATTTTATCCTTAGAAATACTTAGCTTACTATCTATGTTCTCGGGATTTGATTCAGGGACCAGCATTTTTGCAGCAACAATAGCTGCAGGAGCAGACATTATAGATGCTGCGAGAAGGTGAGACGCAAAAACTTGTTGCTCTTGGACACTTTCTCCACCAAGATATCCAACATAAGCGCCAAGAACACCTCCAGCGATTGTAGCCATTCCTCCTGTCATTAAACACATGATTTCAGATTTGGTCATTTTTTCTAAATAAGGTCTTACCAACAAGGGTGATTCTGTTTGCCCTAAAAATATATTTCCAGCGGCAGCTAAGCTTTCAGCGCCTGAAAGTTTCATAGTTTTACTCATGATCCAAGCGAAGGCATAAACAATCCATTGGATAATCCCCATGTAGTATAAAGCAGAAGTAAGGGCGGCAAAGAATACAATGGTCGGTAAAATTTGAAAGGCGAATATGAAGCCCATAGTATCAATATCCGTGACTAGGTTTCCAAACAAAAAGCTAGAGCCTTCTTTGGTAAAATTTAATACGGTAACAAATCCTTTGGAGACTACGTCAAAAATACTTTTTACAAACGGCACTTTCAACACAAGAAGAGCTAGGACCAATTGTAAGCCAACCCCTATACTGACTAAACGCCAGTTAATATTTTTTCTATCTGTACTTAATACGAATGCTATCAACAAAAGAAAAACTATACCCATTATTCCCCTTAGAATAGAAATGAATGATATGCCAATTTCCGCAACAGCTTCTTCTTTTTGTGCTGTAAAATTGAGTATTTCATTGGTGCTGGTAAGTAAACTAAGTTCATCCTTATTCACTACTAAAATAGTAAAGGTATTCACGGCTGAGGTGCTAGAAATCTTGCCAAACTCTTCTGTTGCAATCAATTTCTCCTCATGGTAATAGGAAAGGGAAGGTGTACCTTCTGAATCAAAATAGCTTGCTGTCGAATCAATTGTCAGCGTCTGATTCTGTAAGGGAATATTAATTCTTAGTATGGAATCACCCTCGAGTTCATAAAGACCGAAAAATTCATTTCCAAAAATATTGCTGCTAACTTCATTATTTGCTAGGATACTAAGATAGAAACTGTCCTCATTTTCACTAACCCAAGTATTTATAATTGGTTGATTTTGTATACCTTGATCACAGCTAACTAATCCAAAGGAAGAAAATACGAATAAAAATATTGGTATAAGAGTATTTGAATATTGTTTAATCATAAGGCTTGATTTAGGTCTTAATTACAATGGTTTAGCTTACTTTCTGCGGCTAATTTCGTCTCTTAACTTCGCTGCTAATTCGTAGTCTTCGTTTTTCAATGCCTTATTAAGCATTGAATTCAATTCGGTAATTGTTTTTTTTGAAAAGTCTTTTTTTTCTCTTTCGATTTGGTCAATACTGGGGGTTTTTAGGTCCTGTAATTCCTCTTCCAGTTCCTTTTCAAATTCTTGGATGGTTTGATTAGAATCCTTATTTTCCTCGATACTGACTTTATCGAGTAAATCTTTATTAATAAAAATGGGACAATCAAAACGCAATGCTAGGGCTAGTGCATCTGAGCTTCGGCTATCCATATCAATAATTAAATCTCCCTTTTTACACACCAAGTTAGCAAAATAGACTCCTTCCTTTAAATGAGTGATTGCAACCTCTAATAATTCTATGTTGTATGATTGGCATACCTGATGAAACAGGTCATGTGTCAATGGCCTGTTAGGCTTAACATTCCCATCCAAAGAAATTGCTATTGCTTGCGCTTCTGTATAGCCAATTACAATCACAAAACGCTTTGCACCATGCTTTTCTTGCAATAAAACGGTGTAAGAGTTTGATTGTGAAACTCCTTCAGCTAAAGTAACTACTTCTAATTGCACTCTTTCCATGACATTGTAAAAATACTGAAAAATGGGGATTAATCTAATATTCTATTTTTGGTTTCAATTAATCGCTTTACCGTTCAAAAAAAAAGACGAGCATTGCTCGTCTTTTTTTTTGAATTATTCTTAATTTGCTTGCTTAAAAGCGTTTACTTCTTCTAACAACTTAGGGATGACTTCAAATGCATCACCAACAATACCATAATCAGCAGCCTTAAAAAAAGGCGCTTCTGGATCATTATTAATTACAACCATAACTTTACTTTGATTGACTCCCGCTAGATGTTGAATAGCTCCTGAAATTCCAACAGCAATATATAAGTTTGGCTTCACTGTCACGCCTGTTTGACCTACGTGCTCGTGATGAGGTCTCCATCCGATATCAGAAACTGGACGAGAACACGCTGTGGCTGCAGTTAGAGCTTTGGCTAAGTCCTCTATCATTCCCCAGTTTTCTGGTCCTTTTAGTCCTCTGCCAGCAGAAACAACTCTTTCCGCTTCAGTTAAAGGAATTTCACCCTCTAAAACTTCTTTTTTCAAAATCTTGGTTGCAAAATCTTCAGCAGAGACTCCACTTGAGAATGCCTCCACAGCTGCCTCGTGGTCAGTTTTTTCTGCTTGAATTGAATTTGCGGATAGACCAATGATTGCTTTATCTGTAGCTACTGTATAGTCTGCATAAGATTTACCAGAAAAAACGGCTTTCGATAGCTGACCATTATCATTGGGTAGTGAGGAAGCACCTGGCACATAGCCTGCATTTAACTTCACAGATAAGCGTGGACCTAGCTGTTTTCCATTTTGATTAAAAGGCACAACTATATCACTCGCATTAACTTGCTCTGCAGCGGCAGCTACGGCTTTTGTAAATGCTTTTGAATCAAAATCATTAAACATGCTATCATTGGCATGTAAAACTTTGCTAAGTCCATAATTTCCTAGTGACCTTACTATATCCTCGCTTGCTTCACCAAGATAAACACCTATAGCCTCAGTGCCTTTTGCTGCAGCTATAGTTTTTCCATAAAATGAGGCTTCCAAGCTGGCTTTTTTTGCCGCTCCATTGGATTGATCTATATATACTAAAATTGACATTTTCTTTCTTTTTTAAGTTAAATTACTTTGGCTTCTTCATGCAATAATCGAACCAACTCACCAATATTTTCAGCGTCTACATAGGTACATCCACTTTTAGTTGGCGGTAAATGATAGGCTGCAATATTTACTATTGCGTTCGTTCCATTGGCAGGAATAACGTTCAACGGTTTTGTTCTTGCTTGCATAATACCCCGCATGTTAGGGATTCTTTGCTCAGCCATTCCCTTTTGGGCACTTACTACAAGCGGAAGACTAGCTTCCACAACTTCCTCTCCACCTTCTATTTCCCTGTTTAAGCTTACTTTACCATCTTCAATGTCCAATCGCGTAACTAGGCCTACATAGCCAGCATCCATGAATTCAGCAATCATACCGCCGATTTGAGCACCATTGTAATCGATGGTTTCTTTACCCGTAATCACAAGGTCATAAGCGTTCGCCTTGGCATAATCAGCAATCTGAGAAGCCGTAAAAAAAGCATCCTTTGCCTGAGCATCAACACGAACAGCATCATTTGCACCTATAGCCAGTGCCTTTCTAATGAATTGATCATTTTCTGCGGAACCTACGTTGATAACAGTAACGGATCCACCATTTTTTTCTACTAACTCAATTGCTCTAACCAATGCATACCATTCATCTGTAGGATTTATAATGAATTGCACATTGTTTGTATCGAACTCAGTATTATTATTTGTAAAAGCAATTTTTGCCGTAGTATCCGGCACTTTGCTTAGGGGAACTAAAATTTTCATAAACAACTAATTTTTATTGTAGTACAAAAGTAATAAAAATGCCGTTATTTTAAAAGACAAAACAAACGTTTGGTAAATAAAATTTGTGCTGAAAATCTTTCTCTGTAAAATCCTCGTATTTCCTACATTCTTATCCTACAGTTAAATAGAGTTTAACATAAGAAATTCTATATTTGCAGGATGCTCGAGCAAGTTCAAAGCTTCATTAAACAAGAAGCTTTATTTAATACAGGGGACAGATTAATCCTAGCCTCTAGTGGGGGTAAAGATTCTATGGTTTTATTGGATGTCTTACGGAAGCTGGATTACGCATTTATTGTTGCCCATTGTAACTATAATTTAAGGGGTGCTGAAAGTGAAGCTGACCTTGTTTTTTTAAAAAAATATTGTGAATGCCATCAACTTGATTTTCGAAGTGTTTCATTTGAAACATCTCGCATAAGTCAAGAGCAGAAGCGTTCTATTCAAGATTTAGCACGATCACTTCGATATAATTGGTTGGAAGAAATAAGAAAGGAAGAGAAGGCGCAAACGATCGTAACCGCTCATCACTTGCAGGACAATATTGAAACATTACTTTTTAAGTTAGCAAAGGGCACAGGTATTAAAGGTATAAGAGGAATATTGCCCAAACAAAGATATATTGCAAGGCCTTTACTTCAAGTTTCACTAGAGGAAATCCAACAGTATATCAAGTTCAATGAGATTGAATACCGAGAGGATAGTTCAAATTTGACGCTTAAATATGATCGCAATAAAATTAGACATCAAGTTTTAGGACCGTTAAAAGAAATTAATCAAGGCTTGGATGCAACTATGAAAGATCATTTTAATCGATGGAATGATATTGAAAAGATGCATGATATAATTGTGGCAGAGTGGCGACAAAAACTGTTAAAGCCTCGGAAAGGCAGTTTTTTTATTAGTATAAAAAAACTCCTTCATTATGGTGTCAATTATAGTTTATTGTTTGAGTTATTTAGGCCTTATGGTTTTAATGCTAGTGATGTGACTGATCTGGTTCAAGGTATGCAGCAAAGCGATGTTAAAGTATATTTAAGCAAAGAATATCGAATACTAAAAGATCGTAAGTTTTTAATAGTTACTCCACTGAAGCAAATATTTAAAGCTGCACGCTATCCAATATCAAAGGGAAGTAAAAAGTTAAAGGTAGAAAATGATTTTACTTTATCTTTTAGTGTAAAAACGATTAATAAGGTAAGTAAGATAAACAAAAAGCCATCGCATGCTTACCTTGATGCTAGTAAGCTGTCTTATCCATTAATTCTAAGAAAATGGAAAACCGGTGATTATTTTTATCCTATTGGCCTCCAAAAATCTTCAGGAAAACCAAGTAAAAAGAATATTGGCAAATTTTTGCGTGATCAAAAGATTTCTGCCTTCGATAAGGAAAATACTTGGGTATTAATTTCGGGCGAAAGGATTGCATGGGTATTAGCTCATCGCATTGATGACCGCTTTAAGATAACTTCAAATACCATTGAGGTGTTGGCCATAAGTCAAAAATAAAAAAGCCTTAGATAATATACCTAAGGCTTTAAGATGATGGTTGATTTTCTTCCTATCGTATCACTAATTTTGCACTCTGTACTGCTACAGAAGACCGAGCATACACAATATAAACTCCCTTGCTTAGCATGCTTAAATTCATTTGGAAAGTATTGAGGCCTTGTTTTGTCTGAAGGTTCTGAATATTTAATACTTTGCCACTGACATCCATTATCGATATCTCTAGACTCTCAGCAGTTTTCATAGGAACTACAAGCTTAACCAGACCGCTCTGGCTTGGGTTTGGGGCTAGAATAATATTACCGATTAGATTTTGGTCTATAATTCCTGTGGCTTGATTATTAAAACTACCCATATCAGATTTTTGACACCCCAATTGATCAATAACGATAAACGTATAATCACCACTTTCAATATTCCCTAGCGTCAAGCTCTCGCTGCCATTATCCCATATGTATGAATATGGAGGTGTTCCTCCTGAAACGCTTGCAACAAGTTCATTTCCTACTTGATTAATATTTACGATAAGTTCATCTGGCGCATCAACATTAACTTGGCTGAATAAAGTATCACCCGCATTGCTAACCACAGTAACCGTATATGTTTCAGGACCTAAATTACTGATGACGTTTGAATTGACATTTTGAATATCGCTGTTTACAAATGGGTCACTACATGACCAATAGTAATCATAAGACCCCGGTTGGTTCATTATTATTTCAATACTTCCATCCGTATTTTGAATACATGAACTATTATTTACATTGACCTCTGCGCTTAGGGTTGAAATTGAAAAGGTTCTTATCGGTGTAAATGGAGCACATACATAGGTGAAGTTAACTGGCTTCACTCTCCACTCATAAGAATCACCATTTGCTGGATTACTAATTATGTAAAAAGTATCCTGAGTAACAACATTTATTGTAGGATTATTGAAATTAAATCGAGTTGCCTGCAAGTGATAATAATCTGCATTAGTCGTTCGGTTCCAAGAAATGATTACCTCATTAGAATTTAGATTGAATGTATTCTGCTCGGGCAACAAGCCTCCCATAGAAGCAACAGTATCAATCGTGGGAATGGGGTCATTCAACAGGTATGGTCGATAACTGGCAGGAGCCGCATTTACCTCTGCCAATTGATCATCCTTTAAATAAGAAGAACAACCATCATTACTATAGGACATATAGTTCTTTTCATCGATTGTAAAGAGTACTCCGTTTGGATCTCTGTATTCTCTTGCAAAATTACAAGTCCATCTATCACTTAAATAATCTGGAGGAGTGTTACAAAAACCATCACCGGAGCTAAGGCAATTCGATTGGTCAGCCCTTTCAACTAGTCTTCCACCAATAGAGTTTGGCGCATTTGTGCCAATTGCAGGAGGGTTTTCACCTTCCCATCCATAAAAGGTATGTGGTAAGTTTAGATAATGACCCATTTCATGACGATAGGTTGTGTTTCCTGGCTCCATACAATTCATAGCAAGCATAATACCACCGCGATTGGGACCTGGCCCTGAGGTAGATGGGACAAAACTGTATCCACAAACACCACTCATTTGGCTTACTAGAAATACGTTACACGCATCTCGGTCATTGTAATTTGTAAATAATGGGTAAGTTGAACCCCCACTGTAATAGTTTGAATTGTCTACATATTGAATATCTTTTATGTAGAAAACGATATCCGCGTTGTTAAATAAATCCTGCAGCTCGCAATGCGCTCTAAACAATTCACTTAACTCATAATATCCTGTACCGTTATCTTCACCGACTAAATGATATACGATGGGGATATAAACGGTAGGATAGTTTCCTGTCTTAAGGTTCAGATGGCTTTTATCTCGTTGATAAAAAGCTTGCATTCCCTCATCACTTATTTCTGTGCCACACCAGCTAACATTTTGAGCATGCTCGTGTTGCGCTTGAGTGATTATTGGAAAGGTGGTAAAAATCGCAAGTAAAATGTAAAAATATCTCATAGAATTTTTAAAATTAAACCACTAAGATAAATCATTACTTAGACTATTACTAAAAAGAATTCTCTTATTAGATAAACGCATTTTTTTCTACCTTTGTTTGAATTATATCTAAACACTCAAATTATAACAAAAAAAATATGAAAGTATCAGTAATTGGAGCTGGAAATGTAGGGGCTAGTTGTGCCGAATATATTGCCATTAAGAACTTTTGCTCAGAAGTTGTTTTATTAGACATTAAAGAAAATTTTGCTGAAGGAAAAGCAATGGATTTAATGCAAACTGCCAATTTAAATGGTTTCGATACCAGGATAATTGGTTCAACCAATGATTATTCAAAAACTGCTGGTAGCCAGGTTGTTGTTATTACTTCTGGAATTCCTCGAAAGCCAGGAATGACGAGAGAAGAGTTAATAGGAATCAATGCAGGAATTGTTAAATCTGTGACGGAGAATATTTTAAATCACTCTCCAGAAGCAATTATTGTTGTAGTTAGTAATCCTATGGATACAATGACATATTTGGCATTGAAGAGCACAGGATTAGCTAAAAATAGAGTTATAGGAATGGGAGGAGCATTAGATAGTGCTCGATTCCAATATAGAATATCGGAAGCCTTAGCTTGTCCAGGAAGTGACGTAGATGGCATGGTAATAGGTGGACACAGTGATAAAGGAATGGTTCCCTTAACTCGATTAGCTCGTTATAGAGGGGTTCCAATCAGTGAATTCTTAAGTGAAGAAAGAATTAACGAGTTGATGGAAGCCACAAAAGTTGGTGGAGCAACATTGACGGGTATGTTAGGCACAAGTGCCTGGTATGCGCCAGGTGCAGCAGTTTCAACTTTAGTTCAATCCATCGTTTGTGACCAGAAAAAAATGATTCCTTGTTCAGTATTTTTAGAAGGCGAATATGGATTACATGATTTGTGTATTGGAGTTCCGGTTATTTTAGGTAAAAATGGGGTGGAAAAAATTGTAGAGCTCGAACTAAGTGAAGCTGAGCAAGCCAAGATGACCTCAAGTGCTGAGGCAGTTAAGAAAACAAATAGTGTCCTATAAATTTAGAAATATAATTTTCAACTCATAAAATTAAATAATAACTAAAACCCTATGTTGCCGAAAGGTAGTCTGGGGTTTTTTTATGTCTTTGTTTTCCCCTTATATTTGTAGCATGCAAGTAGAGCAATTTTTAAAGAATTATATCAATGGAGAATTAGTTGAGCCTCTGAGTGGCCAATATATTGACAATGTTGAGCCCGCAACTGGCAAGGTCTATGCAAATATTCCTTCATCGGATGCCAAGGATGTAGAGTCAGCTGTGCAAGCTGCAGAGCAAGCATTCCCTTTATGGTCGAATGTCGGAGTTAAGGCTCGAAGCGAGGTGATGCTGAAAATAGCCGCTGGAATTAAAAAATACCAGAAAGAGTTAGCTGCTGCAGAATCGATGGATAATGGCAAGCCAGTTGCTTTGGCTGAGTTGATTGATATCCCTAGAGCGCATGACAACATTCACTTCTTCGCAACGGCTATAGAACACTTTGCTAGTGAGTCACACCACATGGAAAATTTAGCAATTAATTATACCCTGCGGAGGCCGATTGGTATGGTGGGTTGTATTTCT
>JADHRO010000049.1 GCA_016777395.1 Chitinophagales bacterium
GGGTGTAATTACTCACATCAAAGTCTGCATTTATATTGAAGAAGTGTTTGTTTTTATTGACCTTAGTAAAATCTGCTTTATAGTTTAAGTACCATTCATTCACCTTAAAGTTGTCATTGGCAAATGAGGTAGAGACCACCTGTTTATGATCAAAATTATTTTTCTCCAATAAAGAATTTTGAATACTAATATCACCGCCCATTTCTCGAACTCTATGTTTGATAGAAGAGCGTTTAAAACCTGTATCTACTTGATTGTACCCATAGAAATAATCAACATCTTGCGTGAAGTCAAATGAAGCAGCTATTTGCACCTTTTTCAAATCATATTTGGCAAACAGACCCACGCTATTGTCTCTGAATCTTTGGTTTTCTATTTTTTGACCATAAGCGGATAGATGCTTAAAGGATGCCCCAAATTCCAAATTTTCTGCTTCTTTATTGATATATACAATTTCAGCTAAGGGAGAATATTGAGTACCAAAACCTAGTTTGATGAATGAATGATTATAAAGCCTAGGCTTCACCCTAGGCATGGAGTAGGGCTTTATTGTATGGGGAGGGTAGTTTAATTCTAGCAATCGATTAGGGATAGCATAGCTCAATTCTTGCTTGGGTAATTCTACCGCAGATATACCCGGATTGACGTTTATTTTTTGCGCATCTGCAATTCTAGCCTCATAATCCTTAACTACCGTTATGTCCTCTGTGTCTAATCCTGAATCGTCTTGTGCATACATACCTGTACCAAGCAAAAGGCAAAACAGTACACTTATTTTAAATGAATGACTCATAGTATTTATTATTTGAAATTGTCAAATTGCATGGTATCACTTGGGGCGAGGTTCAAATCTACCTTGGTGCTCTCTAATTCTTCTTCCTTTATCTGGGCTAACTTATTCTTTGCTTCTTGCAATAACTGTTGGTCCCCAATATAGTTATCGACGATGCTTTGTAAGGTTGCTTTGGCTTGAAAAACGTTATCAAGTAAAACATAGTTATCCGCAATAAGAATAAAAGTTTTTACTACCCAATATTCATAAGAGGCATAATCATTTTTAATCTTGAAGCAAGCCGTATTTGAAGATTCATAAAGATAATTTTTATGTAAAATGAAAGCTAGACTATAAGCAGATTCAGCTTTAATAGTACTTATACTCAAGGTATTTACGATTTCCTGAAAGTAAGTTTCGGACGCAACATATTGTTTTTTCTCTAAGAGGGCTTTTGCTTTGTAAAATGTAGCCTCTGTTTGCACCTTATCATTAATAGCTGAATTGTTTAAAACAGCTGTCGCGTTTAGGATAACTTCATCATAATTTTTCAGCTTAAAATTACATCGCAACATTCCTATAAGCGCTATTTCTTGATTGCCTTGAACACTTGCTTTGTTTTTTAAGTCATTATATAAATATAAGGCTTCCGAATAGTCTTGGTTGATCTCATATGCAATATAGCTTGCTTTAAGTAAAGCCGTTTCCTGATATTTATTTGCTCCAATACCAATCAACTTTTTATAGTCCAGGTAGGCCTCACTATAGTTGCTTGCCTTAAAGAAGCAATCCGCTCGGAAGTAATACGCAGAGACAATAAAGTTGCCATTAGGAAATAGTTGAATGTACTCGCTAAGGGAAGGTAAAGCTTTACTGCAGTTTCCGCTTTTGTAAAGATTATCCGCTGCCTCAAAGATCAAACTATCTTGTTCCGAACTAGAAACATTTATACCTGCTTGGTTTTGTACAAAAGACAGATACTCATTGGGTCGCCCTACGTATACATACAGTTCCTTCAAAGCCCGCAAGGCCTCTTTCGCTTCTTCCGTGTTCTTATAATCAAGCACAAGCTTTTTGTAGGCTGCTAGGGCCTTTTCTTCCTGCTGGGTATTAAAATATGCAAGGCCACTTTTTAGAAAACCTTTCGCTGCAAACAAACTGGAGGGATAAGCGCTTGTTAGTATTTCAAGTTTGACGATTGCACTATTGAAATCACCGTTGTTTATAAATGCATTCCCCATTTCATACAGTGCATAATCTTTATAAAGGTTGTTTGGATATTTACTATTCAAATACTCTAGTGTGTTTACCTTGTTCAAGTAATCACCTTGTAAGCTATTGATTACACTTTTTTGAACCAACGCGTATTCCGCACCTTGCCAATCTTTATTTATTACTTCATCGTAATTTCTTATGGCCTTGTTATAACTTTTAGTCATGAACAAGCAATCCGCATTCCTTAAGAAAGCATCGGGAATTATTCGTTGGTTTGTACTACTAATCGATCCAGGGTTTTTGATGGTTTGTTCAAAGTAACTCGCAGCGTTTAAATATTTTTTCATTTTGAAATTGCAATAAGCCAAATTGTAATTAGCTAAAGTCTTAGAAGCAAAACTTTCGCTGAAATTATCTTCTAAATTAAATTGCTTGAATTTAGTGAAGTTGTTGGCTGCTTGGCTGTATTGGTTCCATTCATATTGAATATTTCCCTTTAGAAAAATACTTAAGCCTAGGATATCATTATTCACTGGGTTGGCGATGGATTTATCCACATAAATCATTGATTCAGCGAAGTTCTGATCATTGTAGAGCTCCACCCCTCGATAGTAACAGACCATTTGATAGACCTTTTTGACTGATGGTCCGCTGATGTTATAGTTTTCTAAGATCTCAATGGCTTTTTGGTAATTTTTTGTTTCTAGTAATGCTTGACTAAGTATATTGCCGGCTTCGTTGGCATAGGTACTTTTCGGGAAGTCCTCTAAAAATTCACTCAGTTCAGTAATTGCTTGATTGGTATACGAAAGTTCGTAGGAAAGCTTAGCGTATTGAAAGCCAGCCGTTTCTTGAATTACCTCGTCAAATTTTAAGGCTGCTGCTTGAAAAAATGCATCTTTTGCCTTCGCCTTTTGTGCAGTTTTTAAATAACAGTCTGCTAAGCAATACATTGCATTTTGCCCTAAGGAATCTTCTAAAATATTAAGCTGTTGGAAATTGCTCACCGCAGCTATGAAATTTGCCGTCTTGTATTGGGCATAAGCTAATTGATACAATTCCTCTTTACCTACCTTTTTGGCCTGACCTATGTACGCTTCAATTAATGGAGATGCACTTTCATAATCACCTAATTCAAAATAAGCTTGCCCCACCAAATGGGCAATTTCCAAGATATTTTCAGTGCTTGTATTGCTTAAAAGGGGAGAGGCGTAGGATATGACCAAATCATAATCTTTTCGTAAAAAATACAGCTGAGTCAAGTAATAGGGCACGGCCTCTCTGTATCGTTTCGAATCCTTTAGCTTAATGAAACTTTTTTCTGCCTCCTTATAATTTTCTTGGTAGAAAGATATAAATCCATAGTAATAGTTTGCAGGTCCACTGTAAGAGTGCTTCGCATCTTTAATGGATTTTAACAAAGGCTTGGCTTGGTCAAACTTTTTTCTTTTGAAATAGGCATATCCAAAATTAAACTTGTACTCAATCAATTCATCATTGGTAAGGTCTTTAGTGTCTACTTTTTCATACCATTCAACGGTGTTTACCATTTTGTTTTTTCGAAAATAGTAGCTGCCCAACTCATAATACGCCCTGTTTCTTAATGTGGTTTCATGATAAGCCTCTATAAAACGAGTAAAAAGCAGTTCTGTATTATCTTGCCCTAGTTTTGCCGCACACAAGGCATAGTAATAATCTGCAAACATGACTAGGGTATGGCTGTCGTTATCGATTACCCCTTTTTGCGCTTTAGTCATGTACTCAAATTTTAACTGAGCGGGAGCGTAGAGCTCCTGATCTAGCAGGCTCAGTCCCTCCTTGAATTGCTGGTTTTTTTCGGCATAATAACTTGTTTCTTGAGCAAATAACACTTCAAGTGGAACAAGAAAAAACATGACTAAAATAATTTTCAAGAGTTTCATCATCATTGGAGATATTCTAATTCTTCTATTATGTTACAATAATAAATTAAAAACTTGGACTTCAAGTCTTATTTATCCACATCTTGATTTTAACGATTGGAAGCAGTAAAATGGTATTCGAATGTCGCTGTTTTCTTTTTATTTAAAGCAGCAATATCTTTGTTATTGACCAGGTTACTAGACGCCATACAGTGGGTTTTCATACCTAAATATTCTGAATTATACCTTCCAAGTAAGGTGGAGATGGAAATATTTTCCTTCTTACGTATAAAACATTGACCTTTCTAAATTATTGAAGTTCAATACTTTTTGAGCCTTTCTGAAAATATTTAATCAATGAAACACAGCTTAAAAGAAAAAAATATTTAGCCGCTTGACCTTAAAGTAAAATATACTTGAATAAAATAAGCCTAAATATCATTAACTTTGCACACATAATAAATCAAACCGCATGATTATTGGAATTACAGGCACGATTGGGTCAGGAAAAGATACACTAATGGAGCTGCTAAAAAATGAATATAGCTTCAAGCATTATTCAGTGCGTCAATATTTAACAGAACAATTGAATGAGGATGGTCTAGAGCTTAATCGAACAGCGATGACTAATTTGGCAAACTCATTAAGGGAAGAGAATCATCCAGCATTTATCATCGAGCAATTATTTTTAAAAGCTAAAGCTGAAGGTGGGAATGCGGTAATCGAGAGTATTCGAACACCTGGGGAAGTTGTATTTCTAAAAGAGCATGCTGATTTTTATCTCTTCGCTGTAGATGCAGATCCTAATTTAAGATATGAAAGGGTTCAAAAACGTAAAACAGCGACTGATCGAGTCGATTTCAATACTTTTATGGCGGAAGAACAGCGTGAAATGAGCAATGACGAGCCGCATATGCAAAATATTGCCGCTTGCGTTCGTTTGGCGGGGAATCGATTTAGAAATAATTCTTCAATAGATATGTTTTACAAGAAGGTTAGAAAAGCCTTAGAGAAAAAACTGAAAATATCTGCGCAAAAGGTTAATTAATTGCTTGTTCATCTAATTTTATCAGAGCAAAGACAGCATAATTAATAATATCTGTGTAGTGAGAATCATTACCCTCAGAAATCAAAGTGCTGCCCCCATTTCCTTCAATTTGTTTGATACGATTAATTTTCATCAAAACAAGATCAGTGTATGAACTAATGCGCATTTCGCGCCATGCTTCTCCATAATCATTATTTTTGGCCAGCATAAGTTCTTTTGCTTGATCAATATGTTTATTGTATAGTTTTATGGTTTCTTCTAGCGGAAGTTCTAGTTGGTCAGAAATGCCAAGCTCTAATTGAATCAAAGCGATAATACAATAGTTCACAAGCCCTATAAATTCAGGTTCTATTCCTTCGTCTACTTTTTGAACCACTCCATCTTCAATGGTTCGAATACGATTGGCTTTAATGTATATTTGGTCGGTCAAACTTGCCAAACGCATAATACGCCAGGAGGTTCCGTAATCCTTTATTTTAAGGGTAAATATATGCCGACATTTTTCTATTGCTTTGTCGTACTGAGATGATGTTTTATTGCTGCTCAAAATGCTTAACTTTACACAAAAATAAATCTTTAACTCGGTAATTTTGACAAATTCTTCTTTTTCTATTAATTGTAGCGGAAAATTGCATGATTTCCATCATATTGCGGTCATGGGTATCTTGAATGCCACTCCTGATTCATTTTATGATGGTGGTCAGTATTTTAATTTAAATTTTGCCATTGAACACGCAGCAAAAATGTTAGCCGAAGGAGCTGATATTATTGATGTTGGTGGGGTATCTACTCGGCCAAATGCAGCGCATGTTAGTGAGCAAGAAGAAATGGATAGGGTGCTTCCTATTATTGAAAGGCTCACAGCGAGTTTTACGGACATTGTCATTTCCATTGACACCTACAGAGCAAGTGTCGCTCAAGCTGCTTATTTGGCTGGAGCGCATATCGTCAATGATATTAGCGGAGGTGACATGGATGAAGGAATGTTCCCCATGATAGCCCGCTTAAAATGTCCCTATATTCTTTCTCATATTCAGGGCACTCCGCAAAATATGCAAAACAATCCTCAATACGAAGATGTGGTTTTAGAGGTGTTAAAATTGCTAACTGAAAAGGCGACAAAGTTAAAAGAGCATGGGGTTAATGATATCATTTTGGATCCCGGATTTGGATTTGGAAAAACAATTGAGCAAAATTATCAGCTGCTCATGGGGATTCAAGTTATGAGTAAGAGTATAGCTTATCCAATTTTAGCGGGGATTTCTCGAAAATCTATGTTGTATAAACCACTGGGGATAACCCCCAAAGAGAGTTTAACAGCAACAGCAGCAGCTCACTTAATCGCCATACAAAACGGTGCGCGTCTCTTGCGTGTGCATGATGTTAAGGCAGCTAAGGATGTGATTAAAATTTGGGAGCTTTCGCAAGGAAGAGGATAGATCCATAATTCAATTAGTTAACTTGCGACGTTTAATTCACTACCTTCTAGTGTAGTATGGCCCCCTAAGCATACGGCCTTTAAATCAGGAGGCATAATTATCTTTCATAGTCTAAAACTTATTGTAATTTTACGCAGTGAAAATTGCAGCTTCTCTTTATTCTTCAAGTCTTCAAGATCTACCTTCATTGGTTCATGAGTTGGATGCTTTGCCGGTGGATTTCTTTCATGTCGATTGTTTTGAAGGGGAAGAGCAAAAAGTTGTAAAGGACATACGTGCTATTCAAGGAATATCTTCCAAGCCGATCGATTTGCATGCCATAGCGTCCAACAGTGAATCAGTTTTTCAATTAGCCAAGGAACTTGGTGTTAAGCAATTGACCTTGCAACTAGAAAATATCAGGGATACCTTGATTATCCCCACGGATAAAGGGTATAAGTTTGGTTTAGCAATTACAAACACGACTAATTTAGGTGTTTTGCAAGCTTATGAAGGAGAATTGGATTATATCTTGCTAATGACAACTATACCTGGTAAATCAGGAGGTAAATTTGAGAAATCTAGTTTTGATCGAATCCGTCAATGTAAGCGACAATATCCTAATATCCCTGTTTATGTAGATGGTGGAATTAATGCAGAAGTATCTTTCGTGCTTCGATTGTTAGGGGTTAGTCAGGCTGTTTCAGGTTCATTTCTTGTCAATCACGATAATGTCGCACAAGCTTTAGCCGATTTGCGCTTTCATCAAAAAGGCTCTTCTTTTTTGGTGCAAGATTTTATGTTGGATAAACAATCACTGCCTATTTTAAACCCATCCATATGCTCGGTAAAAGAAATTATTGAGGCCTTGGATTCATTCGGAATGGGGTTTGTACTGTTTGAGGAAAATGATACGATTTTGGGAGTTTGCAGTAATGCGGATTTTAGAAAAGGAGTTTTAAAAAATATTGATAATTTAGATAGTTTATCGGTTAAGGATATGATAAATAAGTCGCCCATCTATTTAAATGAAAAAGCAAGTACTTATGAGATGATTTCTCTAATCAAGAAATATAGTTTTCCTATTTTGTTTTTACCAATAATTGATGACAAAAAGGCTTTGAAAGGTGTGATTACATTTAATGAATTAATTAAAGGAGAAGGCTAAGCTATTTTCCTAAAACAAGTATTTATGATTTTACATTTAAACAAAACAGTAAGTTTAGCCGAGGCACAAAGTATAGCGAATGAGCTGAAAGCAATTCTAATAGAGAAGGATGAAATTGTATTGGTTAGTCCTTCAAAATTGCAAGAGTTGCCGAGTCATCTAAAGGATAAAGTGACTAAAGCCATTGCTGTTCCTAACGATATCCAATTAGCAAGTAAGCAGTACTTAAAAGAAACTAGAAAGATTAAATTTCCAAATTTTGAAATCGGAGGCGACAGTAACTCAACACTCATGATAACTGGTCCCTGCAGTGTAGAAACGCCATTACAAATTGAGCAAGCTGCAAAATATTGTGTATCTCAAGGAGTAAAAGTTTTGCGCGCAGGGTGTTACAAGCCGAGGACCTCTCCATATAGTTTTCAAGGTTTAGGCCTCGAAGGGCTTAAGTTGTTGGCTGAAATGCGAGAAAAATATGGTTTACATATCATTACTGAAGTCAGAGACTCTAGTCATGTTGATGAGGTTATAGCGCATACAGACATTATACAAATTGGCGCTAAAGCGATGTATGACCATGGGATATTGAAGCGTTGTGGTAAAGCAAATAAACCGGTATTGTTAAAAAGAGGTTTTGGTTCTACCTTGCAAGAGTTTGTGCAAGCAGCCGAGTTTATTCTCTCTGGCGGAAATGATCAAGTGATTTTGTGTGAAAGAGGTATTCGCACGTTTGAAACCAATACAAGATTTACCTTGGATTTGTGCGGTGTTTCTTTTCTCAAGGAAAAAACAAACTTACCTATCATTTTAGACCCTAGTCATGCAATGGGATACGCATATGGCGTAGCAGATTTAGCAAGGGCATGCGTGGCTATGGGCGTAGAGGGTTTATTGATTGAATCTCATCCCACTCCAAAGGAAGCGTGGAGTGATGCCGCTCAGCAGCTTAATTTTGATGAGTTCGCAGAGTTAATGGCAAGTTTAAAACCCGTAGCGCAAGCTGTAGGCCGCAAATTGGTCTAATATTTAAAATTAAGGTCGAATGGAAATTGGAAAATACCACATACTTAAAGTATTAAGAGAAACTAGCGTGGGTCTTTTTTTGGGAAATGAGCAAGACGAAGATGTCCTGCTTCCTAATAAGTTCGTCCTGCCTGCTTTTAAAATTGATGACGAAGTAAAGGTTTTTGTTTATTTAGACAGCGATGAAAGAATTACGGCAACTACGCAAGTTCCAGAAATCGTTTGCGGTGGCTACGCATTTTTGGAAGTTGCATATATGACTCCTGTTGGTGCCTTTATGAATTGGAATATAGATAAACAACTTTTAGTTCCGTTTCAAGAGCAGAAATCTAAAATGCAAGAAGGAGAGTATCATCTGGTTCATATGCATGTGGATGAAAAGAGCAATCGCTTGGTTGGTAGCTCAAAATGGGAAAAATTCATGAGTAAGGATACAGGTGATTTAAAAGACCTAGATGAAGTAGATATAATGGTGCTTGGAGAATCTCCTTTGGGATTTAACTGCATTGTCAATGAAAAACATCTCGGATTAGCTTATCAAAATGAGAATTTCAAAGAAGTAAGCACCGGTATGCGAATGAAGGCCTATATCAAGCAAGTTAGAAAAGATGGAAAATTGGATTTGTTGTTTGAAAAACCAGGTATTGCTAGCTTGGAAAACCATGCTGAAAAAATCTTAGGTATCCTGCGCAAAAATGGGGGTTTCTTAGCTTTCCACGATAAGAGTGACCCTAAAGATGTTCAGGAAGTTTTGCAAATGAGTAAAAAAGCGTTTAAGCGAGTAATCGGTAATTTATATAAGCAGCACTTAATCGAGTTGGCTGATGACGGAATCAAACTAGTGGATAAGGAATAGGTTTTTATGAAACATTCTATATACACCCATCTCTCTAAAATGTATACTTCATTGGATGGCGAAGTGCAATATTACTTACGCCATGATGGAGGAAAACTGCATCTAAACCCGTTAATAGGTAAAGCTATTGAGGTAAATTTTGATGGAGTTATTAATTGTATGATTTGCGGCAAAAAGACGAAAAAATCTTTTGGTAATGGGGCTTGTTATTCTTGTTTCATGAATGCTCCGGAAGCTTCACCCTGTATTATTCATCCCGAATTATGTGAAGCTCATCTTGGTAAGGGCCGAAATCCTGAGTGGGAAGACCAACATCATAATCAAGAGCACATAGTTTATTTGGCTAAGTCTTCAGCCATTAAAATCGGGATTACACGAAAAACGCAATTACCCACACGATGGATTGATCAAGGAGCTAGTGAGGCAATTATTTTGGCAGAGGTGCCTTATCGACAACTCGCAGGGGCTATTGAAGTCCAACTCAAAGAGTTTTTCACGGATAAAACGAATTGGCAACGTATGCTGAAAAATGAGCTTAGTGACTTGGATTTGTTAGCGGTTAAAGAAGAGGCTCTTGAACATTATTTAGATGAAGCGTATTATGAATATATTTCAGATGAGGATGAGATTACAAAAATTGTATATCCGGTTAATCATTTTCCCAATAAAGTGAAAAGTGTTAAACTGGACAAAGAGCCTATTATTGAAAGCGTTTTAGAAGGTATAAAAGGACAGTACCTATATTTAGAGAATGGTCAGGTAATTAATATTCGCAATCACAGTGGATACTTGGTGAATATTCAATTTTAAACTCAATTAAGGAATAGGAATCTTCTTATTTCCTCACTTTCCAAGCGATCTGCTAAGAAAAAATCAATTGCAGCTATTTAAGGAAGTTTGTGCTTAAATTTTTTTTCCTGCTCAAGCGTTTTTCAACTGCATCTTGTTTTGGCAGGATAAAGCCGCTTTTACAAAACCCTTAAATAAGGGGTGAGGATAAGCTACCGTGCTCTTATATTCAGGGTGAAACTGAACACCAATAAAAAATGGGTGTTCTTTTACTTCCATAATTTCTACCAAGTTTGATTCGGGGTTAAAGCCTGTTGCTTGCATACCCTTAGCTTCAAACTGGGCTAAATAATCATTGTTAAACTCGAAACGATGCCGATGACGTTCATTAATCTGATTTGATCCATAAAGTTCTGCTGCCAAGGTATTATCATGAAGCGCACATGTATAAGAACCTAATCGCATGGTCCCGCCTTTATCCTCAATCTCGAGCTGGTCGTCCATTAAATTGATTACCGCATGAGGAGTTTTTGGATTCATTTCAAGGGAATGTGCTTCACTTAAGCCTAAGACATTTCGTGCAAATTCAATAACCGCACATTGCATACCTAGACATATACCAAAAAATGGAATTTTATTTTCTCTTGCATATTTGATGGCGTTAATTTTACCCTCAATCCCTCTATCCCCAAATCCAGGTGCGACTAGTATCCCACTCAACTCAGTAAGAGATTCTTGCATGTTTTCAGCATCTAGATCTCCACTATGAATAGGAATAACATCGACTTTACATTGATGCTCAACTCCTGCATGTTTAAATGCTTCGTTGATGGATATGTAGGCATCTTGAAGTTCTACATATTTGCCTATTAATCCAATTTTGACCTGTTTTATGGGGCTGTTAATTTTTTCTACAAATGTTTTCCAATCCTCAAAATTAGAACTTCCTTGGAAAGGCAAATTTAATTTTCTTAATGCAGTGGTATCTGCTTTTTCCTCTTCCATCAGCATGGGTACATGATAAATAGAAGGGGCATCAATTGCTTCAATAACACTGTCTATAT
>JADHRO010000050.1 GCA_016777395.1 Chitinophagales bacterium
CTGGTAGTCCTTTGAAAATATCCTTCCACCAGTCCTTAACTTTATTTGTTTGAGCGGTTTCGATAAGGTTATTACCAGCTTCTGATTCTACTTCCTCCTGCTTCCTCTCTATAGTTGAATCATAGGGGTCAATATGAACTTTGTCTGAAGATTTACTATCTTCCTTAAAGGCTCTCTCTACTAAGCCTATTCCAGTAGCAAACATTGGATGTTTCAGCTCGGCATTATAATCAGTTGCCAAGTGCTCTATTGGATAACCTATCCGTGCATCAAGCCCGGTGACATATTCCACTAATTGTTTTATGAATTTCAATTGTGATCCACCACCTGTTATAACAATTCCTCCGTTCAATTTTTTTGCATATCCAGAAGCTTTTATCTCAAAATAAACTTGTTCGAAGATCTCTTCTATTCTAGCTTGGATAATATTTGCCAAGTTCTTCATAGAAATTTCCTTGGGTGGACGCCCCTTTAATCCCGGTATAGAAATGGTTTGATTGTCCTTCGCTTCTACCGAAACTGCCGAACCGAACCGAACCTTTAAGGCTTCTGCTTGATTTTTCATAATCTTACAACCGTCCTTAATATCTTCCGTAATAATGTTGCCGCCGAAAGGAATAACACATGTATGCCTTATTATACCATCTTGAAAAATGGCTAAATCTGTCGTGCCTCCTCCAATATCTACTAAAGCTACCCCAGCTTCTTTTTCATCCTCATCCAAAACTGAAGCGGCCGATGCCAATGGCTCCAATATCAATCCTTCCATGGTTAAGCCAGCCTTTTGAACACAACGCTCAATATTTTGTGCAGCGGCTACTCGTCCTGTGATAATATGGAAATTTGCTTCGAGACGACTACCACACATCCCAATTGGATCACTTTTGGCAGGCATTGAATCTACAATAAACTCTTGCGGCAAGACATGAATTATTCGTTCACCTGGACTCATTGCAAGCTTGTGCATATCGCGAATTAAACTTTTAATATCCTCTTCGGAAATCTCACTTTGCGCATCACTTCGAGTAAGAATACCTCTGTGCTGCATACTCTTAATGTGCTGACCTGCAATACCTACATGAACCTTGGTGATTGTTTCACCAGATTGTTTTTCAGCATCTTTTACGGCCTGTATAATAGATTGTACAGTTTTGTCGATATTGGCAACCTCCCCGCGCATAACTCCATGAGATGGTGCTTTTCCAATACCCAAAACCTCAGTTTTACCCAACTCATCCTTCTTTGTGACTAAAACACAAATCTTGGTTGTCCCTATATCTAGTCCTACGATTACTTGATTATTTGCATCCATTCGTTTACGTTATTTTTTTTTACAGATTATTTGTCCTTTAAACTTTAGATTTATTTCTTCATATTGTTTCCAATCAACCTTCTTTATTGCTTTTTTGTAAAATACCTGGAGAAACTTAAATTTATCTTCAAGATTATCAGTATTTCCAAGGTTTACAACATGTTCATCGATCTTAGAATAAAGTAAAAAATCACCATTATTTGCCACTTCAATTTGCCCTATCATAGCTTCCCAAAATGAATTTCTATTAATGAAGGCTACCAGTTCAAGTAGGTCTTCATGGAGCTTAATATTATCTGTTGTAAGCTGCTTAGACAAATTCCCAGAAGCAACAATTAGTCTAGGAGTAAATTTACTTGAAATAGGAATACTTTCACCCTTGTTACTCACATAGTAACTAACACCATTATTGTTGAATACTCTATATATAGGGGTTTTTTGTGTCACATCTACGCGCATCTTCCCTTCAAAATTGGTAAAAACGTCAGCTTTTTCTATGTATTCACTTTGCTCAATGCGTGCCTCAATTTCCGATTTAGAGATATCCTTTAATCGTTGATTAATCACCACGTCTTTCCCATAGTTGTTTATAAAATCGATTATCTCATTTTCTGCAATAAATTGAAATTCATCTGCATTTTTCACATTGACCTGAATTTCATTACAAACAGTCTCACCAGCCTGTATACGAGCCTTGATTAAAATGGCAATAAACAGTATGCCAAAAACCATAATTAATGCGACCTTCAAACCTTGAATAATATATCTTTTTGTCGTCTTTTTCATTGAAGCATTGCCTTTATGGGTTCCACAAATCTATCTATATCCCCTGCACCGATGGTGACAACCACCTTGTTCTTTACTTTATTTCTAAGAGTATCTATTAGCGATGCCTTATCAACAATTACCTTGTTTTTAAGCGCTACTTTATTCAAAATTAATTCTGAACTTACCCCTTCAATGGGCTCTTCTCTCGCAGGGTATATTGGCAAGAGAATTAAATCATCCACCTGAGCTAACTCATGCGCAAATTCTTCACATAAATTCTTGGTTCTTGAAAATAAATGGGGTTGAAAAATTGCTATTATTTCTTTTTCAGGATATAAAAACCGAAGTGATTTCACCAGGGCTTTTATCTCCACGGGGTGGTGTGCATAATCATCTATATATATCGTGCCATCGATATCTACGTGCTTTTCAAATCTTCTTTTAATTCCCTTAAAAGAGCGTATTCCTTTTCGAATATCCCTATTAGAGATCCCTAATTTTTCGCAAATTGAAATCGCTAAAGTGGCATTTTCTAAGTTATGAATCCCTCCAAAGCTGGCGGTAAGATTTTCAATAACACCGTTTGGTGTCGTCACCGTAAAAACAAACTCCCCGCGCTTAACACTGTAATTGGTCAGCGAATAATCCGCCTCACTTTCATGGCCATATTGGGACACCTTCAAGTGTTTGGGTACTCTGGATAAAATATGCGAATAGTGCTCATTTAAAATCAACTGACCTTGCGGTACTATTTTTTTCACAAATTGAATAAATTCCTCTTCAATATTTTCTATACTACCATACACTTCCAAATGGTCACTGTCAATTGCAGTAATCCCGGCTATATTGGGCTGCAGTGTAAGAAAAGACCGATCAAACTCATCCGCTTCAACAACCATAAAGCGATTAGATGTATGGATATAATTGGAGTTATAATTACTGGCAATTCCTCCTAAAAAAGCTATACATCCTCCTGCTCCATTCAATATATGTGCAAGCATAGACGAAACGGTGGTCTTACCATGAGAACCAGCTATAGCGATACAATAATAATTATTTGAAATCATACCTAAAACCGCTGATCGTTTGAAGAGTTCGTATCCATTTTCCTTGTACCAATTCAATTGCTTATGCGATTGAGGTATTGCCGGCGTATATATAACTAAATCAGCTGCTTTATCCAATAAGGTTAAATCATCATCAAAATGGATATCCATTCCCTCTTGTATTAATTTGTCTGTTAGTACAGATGGCGTTTTATCATAGCCTTTTACCCTGATGCCTTGCTCGTTAAAATATCGCGCAAGGGCAGACATCCCGATACCTCCAATACCCAGAAAATAGACTTTTGATATGTCTTTTAAATCTTTCATTCGATGCTTGATAAAATGCTTTGCGCAATATCCTTAGCTGCGTTTGGTTTAGCAAATTGCTTAATATTATTACTTATTTTTTCTTTCAATTCAGTATTATTGAGTAAGTCGATGCATGTCGGAACCAGTGCTTCGACTGCCTCATTATCCCTTATTAAAATTGCTGCATCCTTTTCTACTAAAGCCATAACATTTTTGGTTTGGTGGTCTTCAGCGACATTAGGAGATGGTAGTAATATGGTCGGTTTTCCAATTATGGCTAGCTCTGATATGGTTCCACCTGCACGAGAGACTATTATATCTGCAGCCGCATAGGCGTAATCCATTCGGTCTATAAAGCTTAGAACCTTCACCATGGGTGAGTTTAAACTAGCATACTCCGCTTCATAGATTCTACCACATTGCCAAATCAATTGAATTCCTGTTTCGTCAAAACGATTAATTTTCCCCGCAATAGCTTTATTTATAGCTCTAGCACCTAGGCTTCCTCCAGTGATGAATACTATTGGTTTTTGTCCATCCAACCCGAAATGATCGCAGGCTAATTTTCGATCCACCCCATCCAAAGAGATACTACCTCTCAATGGATTTCCTGTAAGTTGTATCTTTGACTTTTCAAAATATTGCTCCAAACCATTATAGGCAGCAAATACTTTTCTTGCCTTCTTAGCCAATAGTTTGTTTGTTATTCCTGGAAATGCATTTTGTTCTTGAATAAAACTTGTAACACCTTGCCACTGCGCAACCTTCAAAGCTGCTCCACTTGCATATCCACCTGTGCCAATTGCTACATTTGGTTTAAATTTTTTTACGATAAACCATGTCTCTACCAAACTCACCAGCAGCTTAAATGGAAAAAGTAAATTTTTTACGCTTAGTTTTCGCTGAAACCCCGCAATTGTCAGGCCTTTTATTTCGTATCCCGCTTTAGGCACTGCAGACATTTCAATTTTACCTTTTGCCCCTATAAACAAGAACTCTGTTTCAGGGGATATTTTTTTAATAGCATCTGCAATAGCAATTGCTGGAAAAACGTGTCCACCACTTCCTCCGCCACTCATCAATATTTTTAAATTCTTCTTCACTTTCTTTTTAGAGCCTGTTTATTCCTGTTCAATTTCTTCTGAACCCATAATTAAATCTTCTAGCGACATTTCACTTTCATCTATACCTAATTCTAACTGTTCAATATCTCGACTTACACTGAGGATTATTCCAAAAGCAAGACTTACAAAGATGGTAGAGCTCCCTCCCATACTTACCAATGGCAAGGTCAATCCAGTGACTGGCAATAAACCGACGGCAACACCCATATTAATCATTGCTTGTATAGTTAGGCTTAATGCCAATCCGAAGGCCAGCAATGCCCCAAATGCTTTAGGTGATTTTCTAACTATTAGACCAGATCGTATTAAGAATGCGAGATAAAGAAAAACAACAAACACTCCTCCAAAGAAGCTATACTCTTCAATAATAATTGCATAAATAAAATCCGAATAAGGATGAGGAAGAAAATTGCGTTGCGTGCTATTACCAGGGCCATTTGGAATAAACCCTCCCTTAGCTATAGCAATTTTGGATTGAACAAGTTGATACGGCTCTTCTCCATCCGTATTCATAAAAGATACTATTCTTGCTTTCCAAGTTGTCATTCTTCCAGGCATACTCTCCTCAGGCAAGGTGAAAAGCAAGGTAATAAACAAGCCTATTGTAATTACTGAAAGCGCTATTAAACCACCAATGTAAGCGATGTGAATTCTTCCCACAAACATCACCAATACACTAGTTGAGAATAACACCAAGGCAGATGATAAATCTTCAGGAGCTATTAATCCACAAATAATAAAAACCGGAAATATCGTAGGCCAAAATCCCTCGCTAAAAGAACGCACCATGTCTTGCTTCTTTGATAGCATGCGGGCTAAATACATGATTAATGCAAATTTGGCTAAATCAGATGTTTGAAAAGTAAGATTTACCCCAGGAAGCGTAATCCATCTTTTCGCCTCATTTATATCAGTACCAAAAAATAAGGTTAGCACTAAAAGGATAATACTTAAGTAATATAGTATTTGAGAAATTCTTGAGAAATATTTGTAATTGATTAAATGAGTCAGGTACATTAAAACTAGACCGCCACCGATAATAAGAACTTGTTTAATCAAATAATACTCTGTATTACCCGCCCTATATTTATAGGCTAGGGTTCCGGTAGAACTGTAAACAGCCAAAAGAGAAAACAAAGACAAGATGAGCACAATGACCCATATGTATTTATCTCCTTTTATATTTTTGGTTATTTTTTCAAACATTTCTTTCTAGATTTCTAGCTTTTATAAATTGCGTACTGATTCTTTAAATTGATTCCCTCTATCCTCATAATTTTCAAATAAATCAAAACTTGCGCAAGCCGGTGACAATAGCACTGCATCCCCTTTATTGGCAAAATGATTGGCGATTCTAACGGCCTCTTTCATATCATGTACATTTATCATCAAATCCGTTTGATGAGAAAAAGCTTCATGCAAATTTCTACTATCATTCCCTAAGCAAATAACGGTATGAACTTTAGCGCGCACTAAGGATTTAAGCACCTCATAATCGTTACCCTTGTCTACCCCTCCCGCAATCCAAACTACAGGGTTTTGTATAGACTCTAGTGCATACCAAGTGGAGTTTACATTGGTGGCTTTCGAATCATTAATAAACTCAACTCCTCCTATTTTCAGCACCTTCTCCATTCGATGCTCTAGATTTTTAAAATCCGCTAGACTTTCACGGATACTCTCTTTCTTAATATCTACTGCTCTAGCCACGATAGAAGCAGCCATTGAATTGTAAATATTATGTTTGCCTTTAATTCCTATTTCGTTAATTGACATAGTAAAAACTTTTTTTTTTAGGTTTATAGTTAATTCGTTATTTTGTAGATATGCGCCTTCACCTACCTCATTTTCAAGCGTGAAAGGGATTGATTGTGCATGGATTTTTTTTGTTATTAGTGAGCTTGCTATTGACTTATCATCCTGACAATAAATGAAAAGATTATCGTCATTTTGATTCTGAGTAATCTTAAACTTAGCCGCTAAGTAGTTTTCAAATTTATAGTCATAGCGATCCAAATGATCTGGTGTTATGTTTAGCAATACGGAAATATTGGGTTTAAATGAATCAATGTCATCTAATTGAAAGCTGCTCACTTCTAAAACGTAGTAATCAAATTGCTGCGTGGCTACCTGCTGGGCAAAACTCACGCCTATATTCCCAGCTACGCCAACATTTAGTCCAGCATCTTTTAAAATTTTATAGGTCAAGCTTGTTGCTGTAGTTTTACCATTGCTGCCAGTTATAGCTATTATAAACGCGTCGGTGTACCTTGATGCAAACTCTATCTCAGAAACCACTGCTATTCCTTTCTTTCTAATCTTTTGAATAATATCTGCGTTTTCTGGTATTCCAGGACTTTTCATTACCAGGTGTGCATCCAGTATAGCCTCTTCGCTGTGATTACCTTCTTCCCAATTGATGTTATACTTATTTAAACATTCTTTGTGCTTTGGCTGAATTTGACTATAATCTGACACCCAAACATCAAAACCTTGCTGAGTCGCAAGTATAGCTGCACCAACACCGCTTTCTGCAGCCCCGAGTATTGCTATTTTTTGAGTTTTAGTTGTCATCAATTTTTCTCTTTTATCTAATTTTTAAAGTTGCTACAGCTATAATGGCCGAGAGTATTCCTACAATCCAAAATCGGGTTACAATTTTAGATTCATGATATCCCTTTTTCTGATAGTGGTGATGTAAAGGTGACATCAGGAAAACCCTACGTCCTTCACCATATTTTCTCTTTGTGTATTTGAAGTATCCAACTTGAATGATTACTGATAAATTTTCTGCAAGAAAAACACCTACTAGAATAGGGAGCAATAATTCCTTCCTTGTCAGGATAGCTATAGTTGCAATTATACCGCCAATGGCAAGACTTCCAGTGTCACCCATAAACACTTTTGCTGGATATGAATTTTGCCATAAGAAGCCGATACATGCTCCGATAAATGCAGCAATAAAAATGCTTAGCTCTGCAGCATATGGGATATATAAAATGTTGAGGTATTCAGCAAAAATAATATTACCGGATATGTAGGCAAACAAGAACAATACGGAGCCACTAATCGCGGAAGTTCCTGTGGCTAAACCATCAATTCCATCCGTTAAATTTGCACCATTGGAAACTGCAGTTATGATAAAAATAACTGCTGGAATAAAAATTAACCAGCCAAACCTTTTCCATGATGGATTAATTAATGTCAAGACCTTCTCATAATTAAACTCATTGCCTTTTAAGAAAGGTATGTTTGTTATTGGAGCATCAATTTTAGCCATAAAATGCTCAACTCCTTGCATATCCTCATGGGTTGAAATTTGATCAGCAGGGAACTTTTGTGCCTCCTCATAGGAAACCTCTTGCTTCACATATATATCCGGATGGAAATACATCATTGCTCCAACAAAAAGTCCCAAACCAATTTGGCCAATAACTTTAAACTTCCCTTTTAAGCCTTCTTTATTCTTTTTAAATACCTTAATATAATCATCTAAAAAACCAATAGCGCCCATCCAAAGCGTGGAAACTATCATTATAACAATGTAGATATTGCCTAAATCTGCTAGTAATAGAGTTGGAATTAAAATGGCTAACAATATTAAAATCCCCCCCATAGTAGGCGTCCCTTGTTTTTCCTTTTGGCCTTCCAATCCTAGGTCTCTTACGGTTTCTCCAATTTGCAGATTGCGTAGCTTATTAATCACCATATCTCCAAGGAGAATGGAAATCACCAAGGAAAATACCGCAGCCAAAGCCGCTCTGAATGATAGAAATTCAAAAAGACCCATGCCAGGCAAATGAGTATGTTGATTTAAATATTGAAATAGTTCGTATAGCATAGTGATCTATTTATTCAATTGTTTAAAAGCTGCTTCCAATTCCTCTTTATCGTCAAAATGAGATTTCACCCCCTTGACGTCTTGATAATTCTCATGCCCTTTGCCAGCTACAAGAATAATATCTTCTGTATTCGCCATCATACAAGCAGTTTTAATCGCTTGTTTTCTATTTTCAATAACCAATACTTTCTTCTTGTCCAGCACGCCAACACCATCTTGCATCTCATCTAGTATGCTCAGGGGATCTTCTGACCGAGGGTTGTCTGAAGTGTATATCGCCTTGTCGCTTAATCTTGCGGCAATAGCGGCCATAAGTGGGCGCTTACTTTTATCTCTATCACCCCCACACCCAACTACCGTGATCAATTGATTGCGTTGTGTATTCAGCTGATTTATTGTTTCCAACACTTTCTTTAAGGCGTCTGGCGTGTGGGCATAATCCACTATCCCGACTATTTTTCCTTGAGAAGAAAGCATATATTCAAACCTGCCTTCTGCACCTTCAATCATACTCATCGCAACAAGCACTTCTGTCTCGTCTTCACCCAACAGTAAAGCAGCACCATAAACAGCCAATAAATTATAGGCATTAAAAGACCCTATCAACTTAACATGCAATTCCTTGCCATTCATGTTCAGCATCATACCATTGAAATCGCTTTCAATAACACGACCAGAAAATTCTGCATTTCCAGTAATGGCATAGTAAAGCTTTTTAGCTGCGGTATTTTGCAACATAACCCTGGCATTTTTATCATCCGCATTGCTCAAAGCGAAGGCGTTTTTACTCAATCCATCAAACAGACTTTTCTTCGCTTTTAGGTATTCTTTAAAAGTCTTGTGATAATCCAAGTGGTCATGAGTCAAGTTGGTAAATATGGCTCCGTCAATATCCAATCCATGTATTCTGTTTTGATCTATTGCATGTGAGCTAGCCTCCATAAAGCAATGAGAACAGCCATTTTCGACCATTCTAGCTAATAAAGAGTTAACTGCAATTGCATGAGGGGTGGTATGAGTAGAAGGGAAAAGCTGATTTCCAATTCTGTTCTCAACGGTTGATATTAAACCACATTCATATCCCATTTGCTTAAATAACTGAAAAAGCATAGTCGCTACAGAAGTCTTTCCATTTGTTCCAGTTACAGCTACTAATTTCAATTGAGCAGAAGGGTTTCCATAAAAATTTGAAGCAATGAGACCTAAAGACTTAGAAGAATCATCCACTAAAACATAAGTACATGTTGCTTTCATGGACTTAGGCAATACTTCGCAAATCACTGCAGCTGCAACACCATCAACTTCAGAGATATATGTATGCCCATCCGTTTGGCTACCTTTTATAGCAACAAAAAGTGAAGCTTCGCGAACATCTCTTGAATCAAGAGCCAAGTCAAGAATTTTCTTATTGCTATCCCCTACAAGCTCTTTAAACTTTACAGCCTTTAATATGTCAACTAGTTTTCTCAAAATAATTCCAATATTATATTTTGCCCTGGCGAACAAGATCTGCCAGCAGTTAAACTTTGTTTTTTGACTTTCCCTGCGCCTTTTACTTGCACCTTTAATCCTGCATTTTCAGCTACATATAAGGCGTCTTTCAAATCCATTTCCAGCAAATTGGGTACGAGCCCCTCAATAAGGTTATTGGCATTCATAGACATTGAATTGATTGCCTTTTTTGCAATCCCATAATCCGCGTTGATATTTGAATGAAAAGAGAAACCTAGCTTGTCGTAGATGACTTGAGCATCTTTACTCTGAAGATTGCCTATTCTTGGAATGGTATAGTCACTTACAAGTGGATTAGCTTGAATACTTTGATGCATCACTACACCATTGGCATAAATTTTATTTGCAATTTCAGCAAAAACCGGACCTGCAACAGCTCCACCATAATATCCATTTTTAGGATTATTAATCACCACAATACAGGAGTATAGTGGGTCATCAGCTGGGAAATATCCAACAAATGAAGCTTGATAAACTTTATCTTTATACTGAGTTATCGCATTGGCGATTCTGGCTGTACCGGTTTTACCTGCCATTGTCAGTTGACCGCCTGACTTCAGATGTCTAGCAGAGCCAAATTCAAAAACGCCTTTTAAAAGATTTTTCAATTCTTTTACCGTTGAAAGACTAACCACGGCATCATCGATCACTACAGGACCATACTCCTTGATGGTCTCATCCAAATCTTTTATGCCAGAAACAAGGTAAGGTTTCATCATTTTCCCATCGTTTGCAATGGCATTATAAAACGTTAGAATTTGCAAAGGGCTCATTTGAATTTCATAGCCCGTGCTCATCCAAGGCAAGGAAACCAAACTCCAAGTTGAAGGTGGATGAATAGTTGGTGCGGTTTCACCCGTAATTTCAATGCCCACAGGATTCTGTAGATGCATTTTAAGCAGCCTATCATAGAACTTAGAAACATTATCACCATAACGTTCAGTTACTAA
>JADHRO010000051.1 GCA_016777395.1 Chitinophagales bacterium
CTCTATTTTTGCTCCAAGCTGGCTCAAAGCATAGAATAATGTATTCATGGGGCGTTCTCGCATTCGTTGATCACCATCTAAAATAGAGTCACTTTTTTTAGTGGCTAGGTAGGCGCATAGAAACCTTGCTGCTGTTCCTGCTATTCCAATATTTTTACTTAAACTATTTTCTTTAATTACAGTAATAAGTATTTCAGTATCAGATGCTTTAGATAAATTATTTAGGGGTATATGAACTTCGCTCAAAGCTTGAATAATAAGTGCTCGATTGCTAATGCTTTTGGAAGCAGGCAAGTTAATTTCAGGCGCTAAATTTATTATCTCTTCGTATCGTAACAACAAGGCTAAACTTTTAAATTGAATAAGACGAATATACAAATCATGTGGCTCTTTTAAGGCTATAATTACACAACTTTGTTTAGCTTTATTTCAATTATTAAAATATGGCATTAAATATTGTACTGATTGAACCCGAAATCCCCAATAATACGGGGAACATCGGGCGCTTATGTTTGGCGGTTGGCGCTAAGTTGCATTTGGTTAAGCCTTATGGTTTCGAATTAAGTGACTCAAGATTAAAGCGCGCGGGCTTGGATTATTGGAAACACATCGAGGTTCAAGAATATGGAAATATGGAATCATTTTTCAGGATAAATCAGACAAAGCCAATGGTTTATTTTTCTAGTCATGGCAAAAAAGACTTTTGGGACATTCCATTTGAAGCAGACATGTTTTTGGTATTTGGGAAAGAATCGAAAGGTTTAGGAGCTGATGTGCTTGAAAAAAATCTTGAAAACACCTACAAAATCCCCCTACATAGCAAGGAGATTAGAAGTTTGAATTTGGCAAATGCTGTCGGCATTGTGGCTTATGAGGGTATGCGTCAATTACGAGGCCATTGAGGCTTTAATTCATAGCAATTTGTAAAATTTCATCTGGAGATAAGCTTACATTATTTTGTGCTTGCCCCAACTGGCCAAGTAGAGAGAAATTGATTCCTTTCGAGTTATTTTTTTTGTCATTTTCACATCGATCAATTAAGCTAGTTATATAACTTGGGCTAAGCTTGACTTGTCCATATATTTTGGATAGATCTTGTATGATGTTTGTTGCAAGCTGACTATCTAATCCAGCATAAAGCACGGATAACTTCAACTCTAAAATCATTCCAAGAGCAACTGCCTCACCATGCAGTAGATCTTCTCCTTCAATTAGTGCGAGACTCTCTATAGCATGACCCATTGTATGACCGAAGTTTAAAGATTTTCTTATGCCCTTTTCGTAAGGGTCATGCTTCACGATTTTATCTTTTATGCTTATCGATTCTTTTATTAATGCTAGATCAGGCTTTAATACTTCTAAACAAGACTTGAAATGCGCTTCATTTGCAATAAGTCCGTGTTTTAGCATCTCAGCTTTTCCGCTAAGTAACAGTCTTGATGATAGTGTATGAAGAAATATGGGGTCAACAAAAATGGCATGTGGAGATGTGAAACTTCCAATCATATTTTTTTGCTGCATAAAATCAATACCTGTTTTGCCCCCAATGCTGGCATCAACCATAGCGAGTAAGGTAGTTGGAATATTGATAAATCGGATTCCTCGTTTGAAAGTAGAAGCACAAAATCCGCCCATATCGCCTATTACTCCTCCACCTAAATTTATTAGTAATGCTTGTCTGTCAGCTTTATACTTTAGCAAGTCAGCCCATATTGATTGACAACTATGAATAGTTTTGTTTTTTTCACCGCTTTCTATCTGTATGATTTGTGCTTGATCAATATTAAGTATAGGGTAACAATCGGACAAGGTATTTTCATCGACTAGTATAAAAAGCTTGGAATAACTCTCTCGCTGAAGAAAATTTATTAAGCTTTCATTAATATTTCCATAATATAGCGTCGAATTATTCATATTTTTCTAGTGACCAAGCTTGAGGCTTATCTGCGAATTTCAGTTTTACCTTTGACCATATTTTTTGAAAAAAATCAGATTCTCTATACAATTCCAATGCATTTTCATCTTTCCAATGACTGTAGGTGAAAAAAATATTAGTATGAGTTTTGTCTCTTAATAAACTGAGGTGTGAGCATCCTTTAAATCCTGCAATGAATTTTTTTTGTTGTTCAAAAATATCCAAAAAATTTGATATTTCTTCGTACTTAAATGTCAATTTTACGATTCTTACTATCATTTTATTCGCTTTACAAATCATCAAACTTAAGCTGAGAAATTTTACCATAAAACGCCAACGACTTATCGCTCAAGGCACTTAAATCAATCTTCAACTTAGAAATTATCTCCAACATGGTACTGACTTTGGCTTCCGTTTGAAAATATTTATTTATGATAACAACTTTACGCTCTTCTAGGACACAATAACCTGAGTTGAAATTACCTTTTTCATAACGCACGATGTACCCGGATTCTTCCAAGAAATTTTCTGCTTTTTTTAAGGCGGTAGAGTTGAGTTTCATTGATTTGACCTTAGGGTTAATCCTTAATAAGAATAAAAGTAAGATTTCTTGAAACCAAAGTATCTTTTTTAGCTTACTTTTGAGTAGTAAATTTTAAGAAAATGAAAAAAGTAATTGTTTGGTGTTTGCTTGTTTTACCAATTCTCCTAAGTGCTCAAGGAGTAAGCCCAGCTGGTAAGCAGCTCTTTGTTGGGTACTTAGCCGCAGGAATGAATGTTACTCAGATAGCTGGGGATATCATGGCTGGGTATCGAAAAGTAGGAGGAAATGCTGGCGTGGGCGCATATATTATGTATAAACCACAGTTTTCAAACAGCATAGAGTTAAGTTATTCAATGAAGGGGAGCCAAGAAAATTTCAAGAACAATAATCCATTAAATTTTAAAAAGTTTAGTTTCGATTATGTTGAAATACCGGTGTTATTCAATTATCATGAAGCTGATATTGCTATTTTTCATGCAGGGGCTACTTTTGGGCGCTTGATTCGCTATAATATCAACCAATCGGGAGGATTGACGCTGCCCGATGACCCCAAAAAATGGGACTTTGCGGCAACCCTAGGGATGACTTTTCTTGTAAAGGATCGTTTTGGTTTAAATTTCAAGGCAAACTTTTCTTTGAATAGCTTATGGGAACTAGCTGTTGCAAGTTCTCGTGCAAGAAGAGGCGGTTGGTATCATAATACACTTGCATTTCGGTTTATTTATTTGTTTAAACCCAAGTAAGTATGAAAATAGGGATACCCGAATCTATGGATTCGAGCAAGTATTATACGAGATACCTCAGTCTAGCTAGTGGGAATGATTTGCTTGCTGAATTATATAATATTTCAAGTTTAACGCTTTTTGAGCTTAATAAACTTCAGGATGGGGATCTTCAATTCGCTTATGCAGAAAATAAATGGTCTATAGGTATTTTACTTCAACATATCTGCGATGCGGAAAGGGTCTATGCATATCGAGCTTTACGCTTCCTTCGTGGGGATACTAGTGAAGTACCAGGATTCGATGAGGATTTTTTTGCCCAAGGAAGTTTAGGCTACAAAACTGTTCCCCATTTTGTTGAGGAGTACACGGCGGTTAGATCAGCAACAGTGCACTTGTTTTTAAATAGTAATTTAGACAATCTTGACTTAAAGGGAAATGCTAACGGGATGCAGTTCACTCCGAGAGAGTTAGGTTGGCTAGCAGTAGGCCACAATCGACATCATTTAAATATTCTTCAAGAACGCTACTTGCCAAGATTGCAGTAGGCTTAAATTTAACTAAGGTCACCCATAATTGTAAGCCATAAAAAATCTTCGAATTCGACTAATTTATCAACTCAATCACTAGCGACGGTAATGATTTTTATACTTTGTTTCTGCGCTGATTTGATATTTGGCATGTCTAAGTCAATTCCATTACTGTTACTTCTGGTAAGATACCTACTCGTCCAGGGTAACCCAAATTTCCAAAACCGCGATTGACATAGATGTATTGGTCACCTTTTTGGTATAAACCCGCCCATTGTTTGTAAATATATTGGGAAGGGCTCCACTTCAACCACTTGGTTTCTATTCCGAACTGAAAGCCGTGCGTATGCCCTGCGAGTGTTAAATCAATATCTGTGAATGCCTTATTAATTTCATGATCCCAATGACTAGGATCGTGGCTCATAAGAATTTTACAACTCGATGGATCTAGTCCTTCACTTGCTTTTCCTAAGTCTCCATGACTTACAAAACGTGCATTAGAACTTGTATTTTCTACACCGATTAAGTCGATATGCTGCCCATTAATCTCAATACGTCGATTTTCATTTCGCAATAAATGCCACCCCATATCTTTATGTACTTTCAAAAACTTTTCGAAGTTAATTGCTTTTTCAGGAGTCATGTCACGTCCGAAGGCATAGTCTCCATAATCATGATTACCCAATACGGAAAAAACGCCATGTTTGGCCTTTAATTTGGCAAAAATGGGCTTGTATAAGTCCATTTCTTCTGCCATATCATTAACGAGGTCACCGGTAAACAAGATTAAATCGGGATTGAGGGCATTGATTTTTTCAATTGCACTTGCTATCGGTTTGGTTTGATTAAAACTTCCCGCATGAATATCTGAAAGTTGAATGATCTTGAAACCTTTGAAGTTAGAAGGTAGTTTTTTCAAACTCACTTGGACTTTATGAAATTGATAATTGTAGGCATTCCTGAGCATCCCGTAGGTCAAAACAACTAAAGGAGCAAACGCAGAAAATAGAGCAATATGACTGATGAATTTACGCCTACTATCAAAACTTACATTGGATTGACTGCTAAATAAATTGTCGAATCCGAATCTGAGGGTCCGAAAAAGATCCTCACCAAAAAGCCAAAATATGGCAAGTAATTTAGAAATTAAACCCAGAAAGAAAAAAGCTGCCGTGAGCTTTCTTAAAAAATTTGGAATATTCTGAAGTCCGAATAGGGCTGTAACCACAATACTCATCAAAAGATAAAAAGTAACTGACCAAAAGATGATCCCAATGATTTTGCCCAATGTTGTGTTAAAGGGAAATGCAACGCGCAATGCCTGATAGGAGTATAGATCAATTGCTAGAACTGCCAATGCTATAACGGTAAAAAATAGTACTTCTTTCATATTGTTTTTTGTCTTCAGGAGAGGGTTTTAAATGCTCAGTGGCTTCCCCAAAGTGATTCAATTCATATGGTCAAGCTTGCTAAAAAAAATCCGGGCAATTCATATTCCATCCCAAAATCAACTGCATATTCTTTAAAAAAAGCCATTCTGTTCGAAAAATCGAAGCAAGAATGGCTTTGATATTTATTTTACAAAGACTAGTGATTTGATAGGTAATCTGCAACACCATCAGAAGTTTCCGTCATAGCATCATCTCCTTCATTCCAGTTAGCAGGGCAAACTTCACCATATTTTTGATTGTGCGCTAATGCATCAATCACCCTTAAGGCTTCATTTACATTTCTCCCTAGAGGTAAGTCATTAATTAGCTCATGTCTTACCTTTCCTTCTTCATCAATCAAAAACAATCCTCTGTATGCTACTGGTTCACCTTCGAATCCCCAGTTTCCATCTTCGTCCCAAGTGTATTCGCCTGCAAGAACTCCGTAGTTCATAGCAATTGTTTTGTCAAAATCAGCTACTATTGGATACACAACACTTTGAATTCCTCCTTGATCTTTAGGTGTGTTTAACCATGCCCAATGCGAAAAATGAGAATCAACAGAACAACCCACAACTGCAACGCCTCTTTTCTCAAATTCTTCAAGCTTTTCTTGGAATGCTAACAATTCTGTTGGGCACACAAAAGTAAAATCCCTTGGATAGAAAAAAAGTACTACTTTTTTCTTTCCAATAAACTGTTCTAAAGAAAAATCATCTTGAAATTCTCCACCGTTTACAACAGCAGTGGCACTAAATTTTGGTGCTTTTTTTCCTACTAATCCCATAATTATTTGTTATTTTAAAAGTTATAAATATTTATTGAATTCTAAAGGTATAAAACCTTTTGTTTAGCTTTAAACCCCATAGAGAAATTTTTTGTTCATTAAAGCCTAATTAATTTATTAATCGGTCAAAAATTATTGCTGTTATTTTGTTTTAAAATATTAATAGCGTCTTTTTCGCCAAAACAAGAAAGGATGTAGGGTCGATAATTTTGTCTTTAAATATATTTTTGATGAAATGGCAGAGCATCAATCAACGCTTTGAATGAGAACTTATTAATCCAGCAGGTAAATATGTATCTGTCGCGGAGAATGTGCAGATATGAGTAGTAGGGGCTTAAAAGCAAGAATTTAATAAACAATATATGCAATCAATCTTTATTTTACCGTCAATACATGAAATCTAGCAGGTATATCAAATGGGTGCTCATGGTTTTGGGTGCTATGCGTTTTCGGATGTATGGAGCTTTCCTGGGGTTTTTCATTGGTATTTTTATTGAGGAGTGGCTTGAGGGAAAGTCTAGCCTATTTTTCAGATGGGGTAGTGGTGGAGGACCTGATTTTCAGTTAACCAAGTATCAGATAAAGTTGATTCAATGTACTGCTGCGATTCTAAATGTACAGCAAGTGATTAGTCGAAGTGAGAGTCAATTTATTCTCCGGTATTTTTATCGTCAATTTGGAAGGAAGAAGGGTAAATATGTCTATCAATGCTTAAAAAATGCGCTTGTTGCAAAGGTGGATTATCACCATGCTGCTAAAAGCATGCGCACCTTGCAAAGAGAAGGTAAAATTCAAGTGATTACTTTTTTGTTTGGATTAACTCAGGTAACTCCTTATTCAAATTTTAAGCAAGATAGAATTTTAGAAGACATTGCAATGTTAATGGGGATGGCTCAACGAGATTTTGAAACCATTAAAAGAAAAACCAGCGAGAAAGAAAAACAAAAAACAAGTTATTTTCAATCAAGCAGTCAAAATATCGCCTATCAAGTGTTGGGAGTGAGTAAAGGGGTATCTGAGGAGGGGCTTAAAAAAGCATATCGCAAGATGGTCTTGAAATATCACCCAGATAAAACTAAAATTGCCAAAGATATTGCTTCCAAAAAATTTCAAGAAATCCAAGAGGCATATGACTCAATCCGACTAAGTAAAGGGATAAAGTAGTAACCTAAAAAACGATTTAACGGGTACCTAATTCGATGACTTCAAGATTGGATAGGGTTTTATTTTTTATATGAAATCTAAGTAAGGTTCTGAGCTTATGAAATCCATGTTTTCCAGCTGCACCTGGATTCATGCAGAGCATATTATATTTCTTATCGCGCATTACTTTCAAAATATGTGAATGACCGCAAATAAATAAATCTGGCGCTTTTATTTGCAAAATATCTCGTACTCGTGAAGTATATTTTCCGGGATAGCCGCCAATGTGCGTCATCCATATATCCATGTCCTCCATAACAAAACGATAATCTAGTGGCAGCTCTTGTCGAATTTCTCTGTCATCGATATTGCCATAGACACCTCTCAAAGGCTTAAAAGCTCTTAGCTTATCGAGGAGCTGTGCATCTCCCACATCTCCTATATGCCATATTTCATCAACTTCTTTGAAGTACTCAAATACTTGAGGGTCTAGATAGGAATGGGTATCTGATATGAGTCCAATGGCAGGCATGTTAATTTTTCATCCATGTATCAATTTTGAAATTAGCTTTTACGCTTTGTTTTTTATCCTTTCTGTAATTGTACCAACAGGTATGGTAATTAAAATCGTGTCCTCCCTTGATATCTGATTTTGGATTATCTCCTATCACTAAAACACGATCCTTAATGGGGGAGTCAATTTGCTTGTGAACGTATTCGAAAAATGCAGGATGCGGTTTGGAAACGCCTAGCTCTTCAGAAATGAATATATGTTGGAAGTATTTTTTCATATCATGCTTTTCTAATCGGCTGTGCTGAGCGTCTTTCAAGCCATTGGTTATTATCGCCAATTGATGTGTTTGAGATAAATCTTTAATCAACTGCTCAGCGCCGGCTATCCATGAGGAATGGTGAATGAGAAGATCCAAATACTTATCTGCCATTTTTTTATGATCTACTTCAGATGAGATATGCTTTAAAAATTCTTCAAATCTTCCATAACGAACTGCTTCTGCATCTACTTTTTGCTTTTCGAAATAATGCCAATATTTAGCATTTATAGGATGGTATGCTTTATAGGGCTCAGGATGAGTTAACTCAAAATGATCAACAAGATCAGCAAAAGCTTTTTTGGATACTTCGGTAAAATCTAGGAGCGTATTGTCTAAATCAAAAAGCAGCCAGTCGTATTGTTTAAATTCCTTCATTTATTTTCATTTATTTTCATTTTTTTTTCCATGAAATCGATGATTTCTTTTTTTCTAGCTAATGGATTAATCCAATAAATTTCTTCATCTTTTTTAAACCAAGTTTGTTGACGTTTGGCATAACGTCTAGAATTTCTTTTGATCAATTCAATGGCTTCATCTTTCTTGATCTTACCATCTAGAAATTCAAAGATTTCTTTGTAGCCAATGGTGTCTAAAGCCTTTTTGTTGCTATGAGGTAAAAAGTTCTGTACTTCTGCGATTAACTGGCTATCAATCATTTGATCGACTCGTTGGTTGATTCTTTCATAGAGCATAGCTCTATCCCAATTGTAGGCTAATTTTATAGTGTTGAATGATCTTGGCTGTGGAGCTTGACTGCGAAATGAGGAGTATGCCTTTCCTGAAGCATAGCATACTTCAAGTGCGCGCATTAATCTTCTAGGATTATCTAGATCAACTTCTAAAAAATAAACGGGATCTAACTCTCTTAACTCATCCCGCAAGGCTTGCAGCCCATTTTCCTTATAAAAGTTCATTGCTTTTAAACGAGATTCGGTATTTATCGATGGAAATGGGTCTATTCCGAACAAAACTGCATTGATGTACAGTCCAGAACCTCCAACCATTACAGCTACGTCATTCTTCTGGAAAATCTCATCCAATACCTGTAATGCATCTACTTCAAATTTACCAGCGTTATATTCTTGATCCACATCTAAGACATCAATGAAATGATGCTTTACCAGAGCTAACTCTTCTTGACTAGCCTTAGCTGTTCCAATATTCATGCCCTTATAAAATTGCCTTGAATCAGCGGAAACTATCTCTGTATTATAATGACGAGCCAGGTCAATAGCAAGCGATGTTTTACCAGTGGCCGTTGCTCCCATTACACTAATTAAATATTTTGGATTCATACTTTTATACGAGATGTCTTGAAAATATTCTTAATATTACCGTATTAGCACCATCTTGCCTAAACCTTTTTCAAAAAATTTATCGACTTGCTCAATACCGTAATGGTCAATATTTTCATTATTGATGGAAGATCGGATTCTGTAAAAATAGACACCATTAGCAAGAGGATCACCGTATTCATCTTTTCCATCCCACCAATATTCAGATTTATTTAACCCAATATGAATTGGACCAAATTCGGCCTGTGAAACTTGTTTTACGACTGTACCTCTGATGTTTAAAATTTGAATATCAAAATTACTTGGAACTTGTGATCCCGTTAAGGTGAAAATGAATTGTGTTCTTGTAGTGAAAGGATTGGGATAATTCAGTACATTAGATATCCTGGATTGGTTCTCTACCTTAAATGAAATTTTATAATCATAGTAGACTTGTTCCGTAAGACGATTATCTGTTCCGCTAGATGAGTTTCCAGTTTTGTCTGTTGATTGAACAAGGAGCTCATACATTCCATCTCGCGGTAAATCATGGTTCAGAATTACTCTAGCTTCATTTTCTCCATTACTTGAGGCGGGTATAAACTGCGTCAAGGGATCCAGGTAGCTAACCCTAACAAGCGGCTCAGGAGAATTCCCATCTACACCTAAATATCTAAAATACAGGTTAATTAGGCTAGTGTCGTCTAAGGCTAAGAATTGATTGTCATCCTTAAGTTGGATTAATATTTCGGGTTTGGCTGAAACCAAATCACCGTTTAATATTTTTCTTCCATCAAAACTTATATCCAATAACGGGTTGATATTGTCTTCCTCAACGGTAAATTTAAAATTGGCGAAGTTGTTGAAATGAAATTGTTCTAATTGATGACCTTGTTCGTATGGATTAGCCTCAATAAAAAGACTATTTACTCCATTAAATCCGTTTAAGGTGTTTTGATTAAAGCTCAAATGCAGTGTGTCAAATCCGCGCAAGGAATCATACTGTTGATATAAAATTTCAACATTATTAGTCGCATTTTGCAAGGTTTCTTTAACGGTCAAACTATCCATATCTGAATCGGTTATATTCTCGATAGCTACAGCCATTTCCCAGGTTTCTCCTTGCATTAAGGTATCCTTATTTAAAGCGAAATAGCGTAGGGGATTAATAGCTGCCTCTGGAGGTTTTTTATAAAGGACTCTCCAAAATAAAGGCTGTGTGGGCGTTCGGTCTAGATCATCGGATGTATTTAATCTCAATCTAAGGAAGGGGTACAGATTAGCATCTATGTTTAAGCCCATATTTGTTACCGCGGCAGGGACGGTCATTAAAAGGGTTTCTATATTGCTATTAACTCCATAAATATCTACACTTTGCTCATCTTGACTTGGGCTCTCAAGTGCCTTGAAATCCCAATGAAAAGATCCCCAGTCTGCAGAAGGACCTATTAATGGGCTTCTGAAGTTTCCTGCTGTCCAGGTTCCGTCAATACTAAAAGTATTGGTAATTATATCGTTCCAATTTTGACCAAAATTGACAATCGGGGTAAA